>NZ_JBATKE010000081.1:0-46634 GCF_049669105.1 Eudoraea sp. | reverse complement strand
TATATAAGGTATAAAAGACCCCTTACTTTCGACTAATAAATGACTTGGGTTTTGCATTGTAGCAACAGAAATAAAAAATTTGACATACTTTTGTTTCTTCAAAAACTGATGAATGGCTAAGAATTTAGTAATCGTAGAATCGCCTGCAAAGGCCAAAACAATAGAAAAATTTCTGGGAAAAGACTTTAAAGTTGAATCCAGTTTTGGCCATATAGCTGATCTTCCTTCCAAAGAGTTAGGGGTTGATGTCGAAAATGACTTTAATCCTAAATATATTGTTGACGAGGACAAAAAGGCCCTGGTTAAAAAGCTGAAGGCCCTTGCGAAAAAAGCAGACACCATATGGCTGGCGAGTGATGAAGACCGAGAAGGAGAGGCAATTTCGTGGCATTTGGCGGAGACACTGGACCTTGATAGATCCAAAACTAAACGTATTGTGTTTAATTCCATTACCAAATCAGCTATTCAAAAGGCCATTGAAAACCCCAGAGAAATAAATTATAACCTGGTAAATGCCCAGCAGGCAAGAAGAGTTCTTGATAGGTTGGTTGGATATGAGTTATCACCTGTTCTTTGGAAAAAAATTAAACCCGGTTTATCTGCAGGAAGGGTTCAATCTGTATCTGTTCGTTTAATTGTTGAGAGGGAACGGGACATTGAGGTCTTTAATCCTGAAGCTTCCTATAAAGTAGTGGCGGAATTTAAAACAGTGAATGGGAATGTATTTGGAGCAAAACTTGGGAAGAGCTTCCAAACCAAAGCAGAGGCTCAGGTATTTTTAAATAAAAATGCGGGGTCGCTATTTAATGTTGCAAGTCTGGATAAAAAACTCGCAAAAAAATCACCTGCCGCACCATTTACTACTTCCACTTTACAACAGGAGGCATCCCGTAAATTATATTTCTCAGTAGCCAGAACTATGCAGGTTGCCCAGCGTTTATATGAAGCTGGTCTGATTACTTACATGAGGACAGACAGCGTAAATTTATCAGGGGAGGCAATAGGGGCTGCTAAAGACACCATTATTCAGAATTATGGTGAACAGTACAGTAAAGTCAGAAATTATAAGGGCAAATCTAAAGGAGCTCAGGAAGCACATGAGGCGATACGGCCCACGGATATGAATTTGCAATCTCCTTCACTGGAAAGAGATCAGTCTAAGTTATATGAATTGATTTGGAAACGTACACTTGCCTCACAAATGAGCGATGCACAATTAGAACGTACTAATGTAAAAATCAAGTCGAACTCTTATCAGGAAGAATTTACTGCGAATGGAGAAGTCATTAAATTTGATGGGTTTTTAAAAGTTTATCTTGAAGGTAAAGACGAAGAGGATATAGCTGAAGAGCAGGAAGGTTTGCTTCCGGCAATGAAAACCGGTGATCAGTTATTCTATAATTATATAACGGCAACAGAACGGTTTACAAGACCCCCGTATAGATATACAGAGGCTACTTTGGTAAAGAAACTGGAGGAGCTGGGTATAGGAAGACCCTCAACTTATGCCCCAACAATTTCGACCATTCAAAACAGGGGTTATGTGGAAAAAGGAAGTATTGAAGGTCAAGAGCGAAAGTATTCACAACTGATTTTAAAATCAGATAAAGTTGAGGAAAAATCTCTCACTGAAGTGATAGGTTCAGATAAAGGCAAATTGGTGCCCACAGATATAGGGATGATTGTCAATGATTTTTTAGTGAATCATTTTGCGCATATTTTGGATTATAACTTTACCGCCAAAGTGGAGAAAGATTTTGACGAAATTGCTGAAGGTCAGGAAGATTGGAAAAAGGTAATGAAAGATTTTTACAAGGACTTTCACCCAAAAGTACTGGACGTTGAAGAAAACGCGGAACGTGCAAGCGGAGAACGTGTCCTGGGTAAAGACCCTAAAACGGGAAGACAAGTTGCTGTTCGTTTGGGACGATTTGGCCCTATGGTTCAAATTGGTACGGTCGAGGAAGAGGACAAGCCATTATTTGCCAGTTTACTCCCTGAACAATCCCTTAATACGATTACTTATGAGGAAGCAATGGAGTTATTCCAACTACCCAGAAAGTTAGGAGTATTTGAAGGAGAAGAAGTAGAGGCTAATGTTGGCAGATTTGGTCCTTATGTTAGATTCGGCAAAAAATTTGTCTCTCTGGACAAAGGTGAGAGTGCCTTTGATGTCGATCTTGAAAGGGCAATAGAATTAATTCGCGAAAAGCAAAAGGCAGATGCACCTATTGCAGTTTATGAAAAGAAAGATGTTATCAAAGGTAAAGGTCGCTTTGGACCCTTTATCAAATGGGACGGTATGTTCATAAATGTGAATAAAAAGTATGACTTTGACAATCTTTCGGAAATTGATATTATTGAGTTGATAGAATCTAAAAAGCAAAAAGAGGCAGAGAAACTTATCAAGGAATGGTCTGATGAAGGCATCCGGATTGAAAAGGCGCGATGGGGAAGGCATACAATTATCAAAGGGAAGACTAAGGTTGAGCTTGCCAAAGAGGTAGATGCTGCCAATGTTTCCCTGGAAGATGCAAAAGCATTACTCGAAAAGAAAAAACCGAAAAAGAAGACTAAGAAAACCTAAGATTAACGTACCAATATGGCGTTTGATTTTTTACTTCCTGTTGATGAAATGGCCCTCGCGCACTGTGAGCTATTACCACCACAATCTCTTGGCAGGAATATTCACAAGCATACAGAGAAAAAAGGGTTACCTGTCCTGGCCAATGCATCATTTGCATTAATGGGAGTTCTGGAATCGAGAAATGCATTTGAAAAGAAAACAGAACGACTAGATACCACTGAGATCAGAATTCAGCTGTACAAGCTAATGATGGGCAATTGGAATTCAGTCTTTGTCGACCTCGGTGATATAGAAGAAGGAGAATCGGTTGAGGACACCTATTTTGTTGTAAAGGAAATTGTAGCAGAATTACTTGAAGAAAATGTAATTCCGATTATAATTGGTGCGACTCAGGATATTACTTACCCTACCTATAGGGCATTTGATAAAATTAAGGATATGGTAAATCTGGTGTCAATAGACAGCAGGTTCGATTTCGGGGCAGATGAGGAACTTATTTCTTCGCATTCCTATATGAGTAAAATAATTACTGATAAGCCCAACAATCTTTTCAATTTTTCTAATATTGGTTATCAAAGCTATTTTAATGCTCAGGAAGAAATAGATTTGATGGACCGCCTATTTTTTGATGCCTACAGACTGGGAGAAATAACCTCCGACATTTCCCTTGCAGAACCCGTATTGCGAAACGCACATATTGTAAGTATGGATGCCAGGGCAATTAAAGCTGGCGAGATTGATGGGTCTAAGAATTTTTCACCAAATGGATTTAATGGAAGAGAAATATGTGCTATAGCCAGATATGCGGGAATGAGTGATAATGTCGCAATATTCGGAATATATGAAAGCGAGAATACCGTACAATCATTTCAATTAATATCACAGATAATATGGTATTTTATAGAAGGATATAATTTTAGAATAAAAGAGTTACCGAGTGCTAAAAGCAAAGACTTCAACAAGTTTAATGTGCCTACGGAAACCGAACAATTGATTTTTTATAAAAGTTTACTTACCGAAAGGTGGTGGGTTGAGATTCCATCAATTTTATCTTCACATAATAAAATAAATTCACCTGCGTTATTACCATGCACCGAACAGGACTATTTAGACGCATGTAACCAAAATATTCCCGAAAGGTGGTTCAAGGCCTATAAGAAAGGTTTTAACTAACACTAAATTATTTTAAAGGATAGACCGTTTTATACAATAAATTATTCAAAATGCAGTTTTAGAGAATAATAATTGTGAATACTGTTTATAGTCTTAATCGAAATTTAACCTAAAGTATGAAGAAGCTATTGTTATTATCTATAGCGTTTGTTTTTTTGCTCACTAGTTGTGGGTCTAAGACAAAAGGAGAACTAGTCGGAGTCCAGGGTAAAAAGTGGTATCCGGAAAAACCTTATGGAATGGAACTGATCCCTAGAGGAGCATTTATCATGGGTAAAAGTGAGGAAGATGTAGGAAAGGTTCTTAATGCGCCAACCAAAACTGTAACCGTAAGATCATTCTACATGGATGATACGGAAATAACTAACAGTGAATATCGCCAGTTTGTAGAATGGGTGAAAGATTCCATTGTAAGAACTAAGTTGGCCATCCTGGCTGATGAACTGGGAATGGGACCGGAGGATGAAGGTATTGGAGAATATGCATTTAAGGATGCAGATACTACCAATATGTCTACATATGATAAGTACATGTTGGATAATTATTCCGGGATGGGTGAGACTGGTTATGAAGGAAGAAGCCTAAATAGAGATCAGGATTTGGTCTGGGATATTTCGGAATATCCTGATGAATACTATACAGAAATAATGGATTCAATATATATTCCTGAAGAGGAATCATATAATGGTCAACGCACTGTAGATGTCACAAAGCTTAAATACAGTTACAACTGGATGGACATTGAGGCAGCTGCACGTTCAAGAGATGCCAGAAGAAAGGATTTTATTAAACATGAGGAATTGGAGATCTATCCGGATACGACAGTTTGGATAAGAGACTTTCAATACTCCTATAATGAACCAATGCATAATGACTATTTCTGGCACGATGCCTATAGTGATTATCCGGTTGTTGGAGTTTCATGGCAGCAGGCCCAGGCTTTTTGTAACTGGAGAACGAAATTTAAAAATGATGACCAGAAGAGCAGAGGCAGACAATTTGTTAACGGATTCAGGTTACCTACAGAAGCCGAATGGGAATATGCCGCCAGAGGGGGAATCGAAAGTGGAACTTATCCATGGGGTGGTCCTTATGTGATTAGCGATACGGGTTGCTTTATGGCTAACTTTAAACCACAGCGAGGTGATTATGCAGCTGATGCAGCTTTGTATACAGTAGAAGCGAAGTCTTATGAGCCAAATGATTATAATCTTTACAATATGGCTGGGAATGTTTCTGAATGGACTAATTCCAGCTATGACGCAAATTCATATGATTACGTATCTACTATGAATCCCAATGGAGGTGATTATGGTAATAAAAGAAAAGTTATACGTGGAGGTTCTTGGAAAGATGTTGCTTACTTCCTACAGGTAAGTACCAGAGATTATGAGTATAGAGATTCGGCCAGAAGTTATATCGGTTTTAGGACCGTACAAGATTATATGGGCGAGGAAGACTCAACACAATAGTTTTTCCGTATATAAATAAATCAAACAATAAACCAAATACTTATTTTTAACATTAAACTTAAATTAAATTTAGAATTATGGCACAGTCAAAATCAACAAAGAAATTATTTAACATGGCCTATGGCCTGGGAGCATCGGTGGTTATCATTGGTGCATTATTTAAAATCCTGCACTGGGAATTTGGACCTCTAACAGGTGGTCTTCTTCTGGCGGTAGGTCTTATTACAGAAGCTCTTATTTTTGCAATTAGTGCATTTGAACCGGTAGATGATGAATACGATTGGTCTCTGGTATACCCTGAATTAGCAGGTGGTATGTCTGGTAACAAAAATGATGTTCAAGATGCGAAAGAAGCAGAAGGCATATTATCCAGAAAATTAGATGAGCTTCTAAAAGAAGCTAATATAGACGCTAACCTTATGGAGAGCCTTGGAGAAAGCATTCGCAATTTTGAAGGTGCTGCAAAAGGTATTGCTCCTTCAGTAGATGCAATGGAATCTACCAAAAAATATTCAGATGAAATGGTAGAGGCAGCGTCTCAAATGGAGTCTTTAAACAGCTTGTATAAAGTACAATTGGAAAGCGCTAGCAGACAGGCTTCTGTAAATGAAGAAGTTGTTCAAAATGCAAGTGCTCTTAAAGACCAAATGGAATCTCTTGCTTCCAATCTTTCTTCCTTAAATGGAGTATATGGAGGTATGTTATCTGCAATGAGTAAAAACTAATTAGTGAATTAGTAAACCCAAATCAAAATTTTAATCAAAACTAATTAGAAAACATGGCAGGAGGAAAATTGTCACCACGTCAGAAGATGATAAACTTAATGTATTTGATCTTCATCGCGATGCTGGCGTTAAATATGAGCAAGGAAGTTCTGGCTGCGTTCGGTCTTATGAACGAAAAGTTGGAAGCTTCTAACGCAAAAACCACGGAGAACAACGTAGCGTTCTTAAATGGTTTAGAAACTAAAGCATCTGAAAATGCGGAAAAATTTGGTCCGCTACTGGAAGATGCCAAAAAGATTAAGGAATTGTCCCAGGATTATTATGACTATCTGGAGGCCCTTAAAGGTAAAATGTTAACCGAGATTAAAGATCCTAAAGACTATCAGGTTATGGATAAGTCTGATTATTTAGATCAGAAATTTTTTCAAGGTGATAACCTGGCTCCGGAAGGAAAAGAATTCTTAAAGAGGATTACTGATTACCGTACTCAAGTTTCGGCTGTTTTACCAGAAAGCATGAATGAAGTTAAGGCTTCTGTTCAAACCAGATTTGAAACTGGTGATGCTAATGGTAAAGTTGAGAAAAGAGATGGAACAAAACAGGATTGGATCAATTATCATTTCGAAGGTTTTCCGGTTGTTGCTTCTCTAACTAAAATAACACAGATACAAGCTGATGTTAAGGCTACAGAGCAGGATGCTTTACAGTCTATGTTAGAAGGTCAGTTGACCAGTGAAGTTTCTATGACTAATTATACCACGCTACTGGAGCAGGAAAAATCGGCATTTTATGCTGGTGAGAAATTCTCAGGGGCAGTTGTATTAGGTCGTAAAGATGCTACAACAAGGCCAAATGAGGTAAATCTTACTTTAGATGGAAGAAAGCTGAATGAAGGTAAGGATTATGAGATCAAAAATGGTCAGGTAAAACTTTTAGTTAGTGCCGGAGCTCCCGGAGACCATAAGATTGCCGGTAACCTGGTATTTATTCAGGATGGTGAGAGAACGGAAGTTCCTGTTTCTCAAACATTTGCCACGATCACTAAGCCTAATGCAGCATTAATTGCAGCAGATAAGATGAATGTGGTATATCGAGGGGTTTCTAACCCAATGTCGATTTCGATTCCTGGAATTCCAAATAACAAGGTTAGTGCATCGGCACCAGGTCTTAAGAAAAGAGAAGGCAGTAAGTATATCATGAACCCGGGAACGGGAAGAACAGTTACAATTGTCGCATCTGGTACGTTGCCTGACGGCCAACGTGTTTCCTCAAAATCTGAGTTCAGAATCAAGGATATTCCAAGACCATCCGGATCTATTCGAGGAGAAACAGGAAGTGCTAAGATGCCCAGAAGAAATCTTGAAATTGCAACAATTGGTGCATTACTTGAAGATTTTGATTTTGACTTGAATCTTGCAATTAGTGGATTTAAATTCAAAGTGCCTGGACAACCTACGGTAAGTGTAAATGGCAATAAGCTGGACACAAGAGCTAAATCGGCCTTAAAAAGAGCTAAAAGAGGTGATGCTGTTCAGGTATTCGATATTCAAGCGTATATCACGAATAACAAAAGCTATAAACTGAAGAAAGTATCTCCGGTAATTATAGAGATTACGAACTAAGAATAGTATAAATTATAATTTTATGAATTGGAAGAATGTTTTAATTGCTGGAGCTGTAGCGCTACTACCAATATCCATGATGGCACAGGCTAATATTTTAAATGCCAAGATGCCTGAGGAAATTGGAAAAAAGACAGAAGCGCAAATAGCGGCGGATAATGATTCTCCGCTGCCATACGGCTATGTGGATGACAGGGATATCCTTTGGTCTAAGACTGTATGGGAGGTAATTGATCTTGATGAAAGAGTAAATTTTCCACTGTATTATCCGCTTGACACCATTGATATTGGTGCGGACAGAAGGTCGTTATATGATGTTTTTATGAAAAACATTAAAAACGGTAAACTTACTGACGTATATGTGGATTCCTATTTTACTGAAAAAAGAAATTTCAGTGACCTGGCAGCTACTTTGAAAAAAGTAGATACCACAGATCTTGGATATGAGCAAATCAATGCCGGTGAACAACTTTCCCCCGAATATATTAACCGGAGGGAACTTACTGCAGCGGATATTGAAGAATATCGTATCAAAGGGATATGGTATTTTGATAAGCGGCAGGGCGAATTGAAGTATCGACTGTTGGGTATTGCCCCGGTAGCACCCGATGTCAACTTTGTAGATGATGAATCTATGGATCCCAATGAGAATAAAGTTGAACTTTTTTGGGTTTGGTATCCTAGTGCCAGAGAGATATTACACAGAGCCAAGGTTTTTAACCAACAAAACTCAGCGCAGCCAATATCTTTTGATATGTTGTTGAATGCCAGACGTTTTAATGGTCTGATCTATAGAGAAGACAATGTTCAGGGTGATCGTATAATTAATGATTACATAGCAGACAATGCGCTATTCCAGTTGCTTGAAGCAGATCGTATTAAAGAAACAATACGAGACAGGGAACAGGACATGTGGGCATATTAGAAGCAAGCTTTAAATTCCAATTCAGAGATAAATTAAAAAACGCTGCACCATTTGGTGCAGCGTTTTTTAATTTTACATTATGGTAGATTACTTAATAGTAGGCCTTGGACTGGCCGGGATAGCATTTTGTGAAAAACTTGATGAGCATGGTAAAACCTTCACAGTGATCAATGATGACTCTCAAACATCATCTAATATTGCTGGAGGCTTATATAATCCTGTAATTTTAAAAAGGTTTAATCTTGCCTGGAAAGCTGATGAACAACTGGGCCTGGCTCAGAACTTTTACAAAAGCTTAGAGGTTAAACTGGGCGTATCCCTGGATCATAAAGTACCGGTTTTAAGAATATTTGCATCTGTTGAGGAGCAAAACCTTTGGTTTGAGGCGGCTGATAAAGAAAAATTACAGCCATACCTTTCTACAAAATTGCTCATCAATGATAATCCTTGCCTAAAAGCCCCATTCGGTTTTGGGGAGGTCCTGCATACGGGAAGAGTAGATACGCAGAAGTTGGTGAAAGCATATTCCGGTTATTTATCTAAAAAAAGGCTATTATATGCAGAGACTTTCAACTTTGAGGAATTAAAGACAGGAACAAACGGGCTTACCTATAGAGACATTAGTGCCAAAAGAATTGTTTTTGCTACAGGATTTGGACTAAAAAAGAATAGCTATTTTAATTACTTACCCCTCAACGGAACAAAAGGAGAACTCTTAACTATAAAGGCTCCGCTTCTTAAGGAAGAGAGGGTTATTAAATCTTCCGTCTTTATAATTCCTATAGGGAATGATCTATACAGAATAGGGGCTACCTATAAATGGAAGGATAAAAACAATGAGCCAACTTCTGAGGCCAGACTGGAACTCCTCACAAAGCTAGAAACCTTTTTAAATTGTGAATATAAAATAGTGAACCATGTAGCCGGAATTAGGCCAACGGTGGCCGATAGGAGGCCTTTGGTAGGTAAACATCCTGTTTTGGATCATATATATGTATTAAATGGTTTTGGCTCCAGGGGTGTTATGATTTCCCCTTATGCTTCAAACCAGTTATATGAATATATAGAGAGAGGTGTGCCTATTGACCCCGAAATGGATATCTCAAGATTTAAAAAAGCCTATATTAAAGTTTAATCTATTTGAACAGTTCCTGGGTCGTATTTTATAAAGATGTTGATCCATATATTTCTGGAAAGCCTTATAATAAAGGGTAAAAAGACCACCATGGTAACCACTATTGCAATAAATGTATTAAGTAAACTCGTGCCAATTATTAAAAAAGCAATGACAAAGGCCGCTACCGCAAATGCTATTCCAACAGCATAACTTACGTACATTGCCCCGTAGAAGAAGGACGGCTCAATTTTGTACTTTGTCTTGCAGTGCGTGCAACGTTCCTGCATTTTAAAAAGAGAACCCAGATGATAAGGATTAGTATCTGTATACATACTTTCCTGGTGGCATCTTGGACAACTTCCTGTTAAAATGCTGTAGAGTTTGTTTCCTTTTTTTAACATTTGCAAAAGTTTAGGCAAAACTACGATTTTGCAAAGTTTCTAATTGTAACACCAATCACAAAATGCTAAATATTCATAATCTTTCTGTTTCTTTTGGAGGAGAATACCTATTTAAAGAAATCGCCTTTAGATTAAATGCCGGGGATAGGGTTGGGCTTATTGGGAAAAATGGCGCAGGGAAATCTACCTTGCTTAAATTGCTTTCTAAGGAAATGGAACCAGATGCGGGTACATTGGCTACAGAAAAAGATATAAAAATAGGCTGTCTAAAACAGGATCTCGATTTTGAGCATGGAAGATCGGTACTTGATGAAGCCTATGAGGCTTTTGTTGAATTAAAAGCATTAGAAAAGCAGTTGGAGCATATAAATTTGCAATTGGCAGAAAGGACCGATTACGAGAGTGACTTATATAATCAACTAATAATAGACTTAAATGATTTAACCCATCAATATGAAGTTCACGGAGGATACAACTATCAGGGCCAGACTGAAAGAATCCTTTTAGGTCTTGGCTTTAAAAGGGAAGATTTTGATAAAAGCACAGATACATTCTCCGGTGGATGGCGGATGCGTATAGAATTAGCTAAATTACTCTTACAGAATAACGATGTTCTCTTATTGGATGAACCTACAAACCATTTGGACATTGATTCTATACTTTGGCTGGAACAATTTCTGCTTAATTATTCCGGTGCACTGGTGATAGTGTCGCATGATAGAATGTTTTTGGATAATGTCACAAATAGAACAATAGAAATTTCCCTTGGAAGAATTTATGATTACAACAAACCATATTCTAAATATTTGCAACTGCGGGAAGAAATCAAAGTACAACAACTAAGTGCCCAAAAAAACCAGGAAAGAGAAATTCAACAAACAGAACGGCTAATAGACAAATTCCGGGCCAAGGCCTCAAAAGCTACAATGGCTCAATCACTTATTAAGAAACTGGATAGGATGGAACGCATTGAAGTTGATGAGGATGACCTTAGTGCGATGAAACTGCGGTTTCCAATTTCCGTAACTCCTGGAAAAGTGATATTTGAAATGGAGGACCTTTCCAAAAGTTACGGTAACAAAGAAGTATTAAACGGAGTAGACATAATTTTGGAAAGGGATAGCAAAACAGCTTTTGTAGGACAGAATGGACAAGGAAAAACAACCCTGGCGAAAATTCTTGTCGGGGAATTGGAATATCAGGGCAGGTTAAAATCCGGTCATAACGTTGAGATAGGTTATTTCGCCCAAAATCAAATGGAATATCTGGATGGCAATAAAACCATTCTTGATACTATGATCGATGCTGCCAATGAGAAGAATAGGAGTAAGGTAAGGGATATATTAGGATCTTTTCTATTTAGCGGTGACGATGTAGATAAATATGTAAAGGTTTTGTCTGGTGGAGAAAGGAACAGGTTGGCTTTGGCTAAAATGCTGCTGCAACCCTTTAATGTACTTGTTATGGATGAGCCAACAAATCATCTCGATATCAAATCCAAGCATGTTTTAAAAGAGGCATTGAAACAGTTCGAAGGTACATTGATTGTAGTTTCACACGATAGGGATTTTTTGCAGGGCCTTACTAATAAGGTTTATGAGTTTAAGGAAAAAAGAATAAAAGAGTATTTAGGGGACATCAATTATTTTCTTGATCAACGCAAAGTTGAAGATTTCCGGGAAATAGAAAAGAAACAAAAAGATCAGAAAAAGAAAGAAAAAAGTACCAGCAAGCCTTCTGATTATGTAGGTCAGAAAAAATTAAAGTCGCTAAAGAATAAGTTAAGTACTCTTGAAAGTGACATAGCCGGGTTAGAGAAGGAGATTGCTAAAACAGATCACGACCTGCTGATGGATTATGATACTACAATAGCGATTCCGGATTTTTTCGATACTTATCAGGCTAAAAAAAAGAAGCTGGAGGAGTTGATGATAAAGTGGGAAAATGTCACTTTAGAGCTGGAAAATAGTGGGATGGAGGGATAAAATGTAGCGCGAAATTTTTTTCACAACAGAAAAGAGGGCTTTCACAACAAAAACGTGCACTTCATCGATTATATGGGTTGTTTATCTATTAAAAATAGTATTTTTGTAGGGTAATTCTTTAGTAAAGTGGTGTTTTTATTTAATAAATATACAACTATTTCTTAAAGTCGAATTCTATGAAAAAGCTGCTCCTTATTCTGGTTGTGTCAATAACTGTAAACCAGGTGATAAATGCGAAGGTTAGTAAAGCTGAAAAAATGGCTTTAATTGATCTTTATGAAAGCACCAATGGAACTTCCTGGTTAAAACCATGGTATATAGACCAGCCGGTATCAGAATGGTATGGGGTTAAGGTTGAAGGAAATCATGTGGTGGAGATAAATTTATTTCGCAATAATCTTTCTGGTCCAATTCCTGAAAGCGTTGGCAACTTAAATCACTTGCGAATTCTTAATCTGGCATTTAACACCTTGAGTGGAGAATTACCTGGTACTATTACACAGCTACAAAGCCTGGAGGTTCTGAAAATAGAGATGAACAGGTTTAAAGGAAATCTTCCGGACGAGATAGGAAACATGGAAAATTTATTGGAGCTCACTGCTTTTAACAATTTTTTCTCAGGAACGATTCCTAATAGTATAGGGAATATAGCTAAGTTGCGGGTACTAAACCTTTCCAGTAATAATTTTGTTGGCCATATACCAGATTCAATAGGAAATCTTACAAGACTGGAAAGTCTGGGGCTTTTTGAGAATACATTGGAGGGTGATATCCCACGAAACTTAGGACAACTGGTTTTACTCAAGGAACTTGTACTGGCAAATAATCAATTAGGAGGGGAGATCCCGGCAGAATTTGGTCAGCTGGCTAGTCTTAAGGTCTTACAAATTCAGAATAACAAATTTAATTCATATAAAAACCTTGAACTTATGGATACCAGGGAGTTTCTGGTTTTTGATTATGACAAGGGAGATGTAAAATTAGATTTCAAGGATGTCAATTTTTCTAAAACCCGGATGGCGGATACGAAATTTGAGGATGAAAATGAAAATGAATAGTTGGCTTATACTTTAGTTAGTTTGGTTAAAGGGATGCAGACTGCATCCCTTTTGTTTTATAAAACAACAAAATACTTAAACAAAATTTAAGAATTATTTAACATTAGTTGCATATGCAACTAATCATTTTTAACGTTACATTTGCAGCATGAATAATACAGACATTTTAGTGGATTTTGATAAATCTGTAGGTCGCTGGATTGGCAGCACCTCTAAGATGGTTGATAATTATTTACACGAAGCTTTTCAATGCGAAGGACTTGATCTTAGTAAAGAGCAAATGATAGTTCTTAAAAAATTACATGAAAATGATGGTCTTATTCAAAATGAACTGGCCTATCTAACCTTAAGGGATAAATCTTCTTTGGCAAGATTACTGGCCAAAATGGAACGTAAAAACTATATAAGCAGGGAACAGGATGATTTCGATAAGCGGGTAAACCGGGTTTTTCTTACGGAATCCGGTAGAATAACATTTAAACGAAGCAGGCCAATAATAGTTGGACTAAAAGAAATCATGGAAAAAAATATTACAGAAGAAGAGATATTTCAACTTATAAATACGCTCCAACGTATTCAACACAATATTACCTCCACGGAGGCACTACTTAAATAATAAACTAATGAGAAAAATAGTATTATCCATATTAGGAATTGTAATTATAATAGCCTCATTTTTTTTGGCTAAACAAATTGCTAACAGTAAATCCAGACCAAAGGCGAAAGTAGAAAAAGTGGTGAAAACAGTTTTTACTCAAACTGTGGTGAATGGTACCGTTCCAATTATAGTCCCTGCGAATGGTAATTTAAGGGCAAAAAGGAGGGTTGAACTCTATGCCGAAGTTCAGGGCGTTTTCCAAAAAGGGAATAAACTGTTTAAAGCTGGACAACCTTACAAAACAGGTGAAACAATTATCAAAATAGATGCCTCTGAATACTATGCAAGTGTACAGTCGGCCAAGAGTAATTTATACAATTTAATTACTTCGATCATGCCCGATTTGCGGCTCGATTATCCTGAAGTATTTCCAAAATGGCAGGCATATCTAAGTAATTTCGACCTCAATGAAACCACTCCACCTCTTCCGGATATGTCCAGTGAGAAGGAAAAATATTTTATTTCGGGTCGTGGAATTTTGACAAACTATTACAATGTTAAAAATATGGAGCAACGGTTGCGAAAGTATCGCATCTCGGCCCCATTTTCAGGAATACTTACAGAGGCTTTAGTTACGGAAGGTACGCTGGTGCGACCAGGTCAAAAATTGGGAGAATTTATAAATACGGATATCTATGAAATGGAGGTATCTATAAGTAAGACTTTTAGTGACCTTTTAAAAGTTAATGAGGAAGTAGAGTTGGTGAATTTGGACCGTACGAAAACTTATAAGGGCTTTGTTGCCCGGATTAATGGAAATGTAGACGTAGCTACACAGACCATAAAGGCATATATAGATGTTAATGATCCGGACTTAAAAGAAGGCATGTATCTGGAAGCTAACCTTAATGCAAAACAAGAAACGAATGCCATTGAAATAGATAGGAATTTGCTTCTTGAAAACAATCAGATTTTTGTAGTTAGAGACACCTTGCTTGACCGTATTGATGTGAATCCAGTATATTTTTCTGATAAAAAAGTAGTTCTTAAAGATGTTCCTGATGGAATTTCAATACTAACCAAACCCGTTGTTGGTGCTTTTGAGGGAATGTTGGTAAAAAAATATAAAGGTGAAACAGCCAAAATAGAAAACTAATGCGAAAAATAATCTCTTATTTCATAAAATATCACGTTGCTGTAGACGTGATAATTATAGCATTTTTCGTTTTCGGAATTGTTGGAGCTATTTCTTTGAAATCTTCATTTTTTCCTTTGACAGATTCAAAAAACATCTCAGTAAATATAACCTACCCCGGTGCATCTCCACAGGAGATTGAAGAAGGTATCGTTTTGAAAATTGAAGATAATCTTAAAGGACTCGAAGGTGTTGATAGGGTAACCTCAACTTCAAGGGAGAATAGTGGAAATATCAACGTGGAAATTGAAAAAGGACGGGATATTGATTTTATGCTTCTGCAAGTAAAAAATGCAGTTGATAGGGTACCTACATTTCCTACCGGGATGGAACCCTTAATAGTTTCAAAATTAGAAGCAGTAAGACAAACAATAAGTTTTGCAATTAGTGGCGAAAATATTCCTCTGGCAACCCTTAAACAAATTTCCCGTCAGATAGAAAATGATATTCGGGCAATGGATGGAATATCCCAGATTGCTATTTCCGGGTTTCCACAAGAAGAAATTGAAATTGCGGTAAATGAAAATAATCTCCTGGCATATGGTTTGTCTTTCTCTGAGGTTGCAAATGCAGTCTCGAATGCCAATATCCTGGTGACTGGAGGGAATATAAAAACTAGTGAGGAGGAATACCTTATCAGGGCGAATAACAGGTCCTATTACGGGGATGAACTTTCCAATTTAATAATAAGGGCTGATGCGGCGGGACAGACAGTTCGCTTAAAAGATATTGCCTTACTTAGGGATAGATTTTCAGAAACTCCAAATGCTTCTTATTTCAACGGAGACCTTTCGGTACGAACTACAATTACAAGTACGAATACTGAAGATCTTATTTCTTCTGCTGAAAAAGTTCGTAATTATATTGAAGATTTTAATCAGAAAAATAATAATGTTAAGTTAAGTGTGGTAAGTGATCTTTCAACGACACTCACACAGCGTACCCAACTGCTAACAGAAAATGCCATATTGGGTATGATTCTGGTGCTTATTTTCTTATCCGTATTTCTTAATACGAGATTGGCTTTTTGGGTCGCATTTGGTTTGCCTGTTGCCTTCTTGGGGATGTTTATTTTTGCCGGTTTTTTTGATGTTACAATAAATGTACTGTCACTTTTTGGAATGATAATAGTTATTGGTATCCTGGTAGATGATGGGATTGTAATAGCTGAAAACATATATCAGCATTACGAGAAAGGGAAAACCCCGGTACAAGCAGCAATAGATGGAACTATGGAGGTAATTCCTCCTATTGTATCTGCAATTATTACCACGGTACTTGCGTTCTCAATTTTTTTATTTCTGGACGGAAGAATCGGGGAATTCTTTGGAGAAGTTTCCGTAATAGTGATACTTACTCTGGTAGTTTCATTGGTAGAAGCGCTTATAATTCTCCCAGCTCACCTGGCTCATTCCAAAGCATTACATGCAGAAGATAAAAGACCAAAAAAGGGGATTGCCAAAATATTTTCAAGGCTTAGGATTATCAATAAAGGTGGGGATCAGATTATGGTGTGGTTTCGGGATAAGGCCTATAGCCCCACATTAAAATTTGCCTTGCGATATAAACTGTTAACTTTTTCTTTTTTCGTATTTGCACTAATTCTCACCTTCGGATCAATAGGTGGGGGAATTATCAGAACGGCCTTTTTCCCACAAATTGCCAGTGATAGGGTTCAGATAGAATTACTTATGCCCAATGGCACAAATGAAAAAATAACAGATTCCATAATAACCTTGATTGAAGATAAAGCTGAACTTGTCAATCAGGAATTAACAGAGCAATACCTTAAAGGCACAGGTAAAGTACTTTATGAAAATGTAATAAAAAATGTAGGACCTGGTTCTTCAGCGGCAACACTTACTATAAATTTATTACCAGGTGAGGAACGTCCGAATGCCATCAGGTCAGATATGGTAACCAATCGCCTACGGGAATTGGTAGGACCGGTAATAGGTGTTGAAAGTCTTATATATGGCTCCGGCGGCAATTTTGGAGGTGACCCTGTATCCGTTTCTTTATTGGGTTATAATATTGAGGAATTAAAGGCTGCTAAAGAGGAGTTAAAACAAGCAATGCTAAATAACCCAGACCTTAAAGATATTGCAGATAATGATCCGGCTGGGATCAAAGAAATCCGCCTGGAGCTTAAGGAAAATGCCTATATGCTGGGCCTTAATCTAAGGACAGTAATGAATCAGGTTAGAGCGGGCTTTTTTGGAACTCAGGCTCAACGATTTCAAAGGGGCCAGGATGAAATACGAGTTTGGGTAAGATATGATCGTGAAAACAGATCCTCAATAACAGATTTGGATGAAATGCGCATAGTTACTCCAAATGGCAGTAGGATTCCATTAAAGGAAATAGCCACTTATACCATTGAACGGGGAGATGTAGCTATAAATCATTTAGAAGGTCGTCGCGAAATACAATTATCATCGGACCTTAAAGACGCCAAAAAAGTAAGTGCCACAGATGTTATGACTGATATACGTACAGAAATAATGCCTGAAATTCTGGCCAAATATCCAACGGTTACTCCTTCATATGAAGGTCAGAACAGAGAAGCAGGTAAACTTTTGGGTTCCCTTCGCTTTGTTGGCCTTACAGTATTACTTCTTATTTATATTACAATTGCATTCACATTCAGGAGCTTTAGCCAACCATTAATGCTTCTACTATTGATTCCTTTTAGTTTAACTGCCGTGGCCTGGGGGCATTGGATTCATGATTTCCCAATTAATATCTTGTCTATGTTGGGAATTATAGCTCTTATTGGGATTATGGTGAATGATGGTTTAGTACTTATTGGGAAGTTTAATAATAATCTGAGAGCGGGGATGACGTTTGATGATGCCATTTATGATGCAGGTCGCTCCCGATTCAGGGCTATCTTTCTAACTTCATTGACCACAATTGCAGGTTTAGCGCCTTTAATACTGGAACAAAGCAGACAAGCACAGTTTCTGATACCAATGGCTATTTCAATTGCCTATGGGATAGCTTTCGCCACTGTTCTAACGTTGGTAATGCTGCCTATTTTTCTATCTTTTAGTAATAAGGTTAAGGTAAATGCTAAATGGCTGGCTACTGGTAATAAAGTGGCTAAAGAAGATGTTGAACGTGCTATTAAGGAGCAAAAAGAAGAATTGGATCAACACAACCAATTGGTTACTAAACTTATTAAAGAATCGCCAAAAGGTTCAGAGAATGGGCAAAGGAAAGAACAAACTTCAATTGAACTAGAAGGTAAAGAAAAATGAAAAATTATATCAAGGTGATTGTGCTTTTAGCATTGAGTACGAATGCTATTGCACAAGAAAAATTATTGTCAAAAAGTGAGGCTATAGCCTTGGCATTAGAGCAGAATTTTGGTATAAAATTTGCTGAAAACACGGTTGAAATTGCCGATAATAATCAGGGAGTACTAAACACAGGGTTTTTACCAACCCTAACGGGTACAGCAGGAGCTACTTATAACAGGGATGATTCTACTATTGAATTTCCAGGCCAGGTAGATGAAAATGGAAATCCCAGGCCGAATTTTGAAATTAATAAGGCAGAAGCACAACGCTATAATGCGGGACTAAATTTAAATTATATTCTTTTTGATGGCTTAGGGCGCAGATACAATTATAAGATACTGAAGGAACAGTACCAATTAACCGAATTGCAGGCCAGGGAAACTATCCAAAATACCATACTTCAGTTGCTAAGTATCTATTTTGAAGTTGCCCGTTTATCTGAAAATGAATATGCACAGAAACAAGCTTTGGAGGTTTCTAAAGACAGGATTAAAAGGGCCCAATACGCCTTTGAGTATGGGCAAAATACACAGTTGGATGTTTTAAATGCGGAAGTTGATGTTACCAATGATAGTATAATTCTCCTAAATACCCAGCGATTATTGAATAATACCAAACGCGATTTAAATGTTGTATTAAATCAGGGGGTATCCAACTTATTTGAAGTAGATACCCTAATTAGTTTTATCCCCATGTTGGAAATACAGGCGATGGTTGATGATGTGTCCGTAAATAACCTTGCCATCCTTCAAACCGAAAGGAATTTAGCAATAAATGAATACGACATCAAGGTAAGTAAATCTGGTTATTTGCCGGTGATTGGCCTAACGGGTTCATATGGTTGGAATTTAAATCAGAGTGCTGCCTCAGCATTCTTTCCCGGGACCAACAATAACAATTTAAACCTTGCGCTTAATGCCGGCCTTACCTGGAACCTTTTTGACGGAGGAAGCACAATAACCAGGGTTCGAAACGCTAAAATAGTTTATGAAAATCAGGAGTTATTAAAGAAGCAGGTTGAACTAGAGGTTGCAAGGGATATTGAGAATGCACTGGAAACTTATGAAAACAGATTAACGATATATGAAATTCAGGAGAAAGCTGTCATTACCAATCAGAATAATTTTGAACGATCAAGGGAGCAATACCAACTGGGAAGGATTACGTCAATAACATTCAGACAGGCTCAGATTAATCTTTTAGCGGCGCAAACAACCAAAAATCTTGCAAAATACGATGCTAAACTAGCCGAATTAGAGCTATTGCAACTAACAGGTCAGTTATTGAATGTAGATTTTTAATACTGTTTTCTTAATTTGAGAGAGGTCATTTATAAATTAAAATTTATATCTCTTTAATGTACGAACACTACTTTCAATGCCCCTATTGCTGGGAAGAAATATCGATGCTGTTAGACCCCTCGATTCAACAGCAGAATTACGTTGAAGATTGTGAAATTTGCTGTAATCCAATAGAAATTAATTCACAATTCAATAATAGCAACGATCTTGAAAGTTTCCAGGCCAATAATCTGGAACAATGATTACTTCTCAAAACAATACCCATAATTACCCGATTTTTATTTAATTTCATCTCTTTACTTGATCTCTAATTATCACCTCAGTATTCCAGGTATATTCATAATTAGTATCTGGTTAATCGGTTTTAAGTATCTTAACAATTGGAAAATCGCATCAGAAGTAATATTCCGTTTTTCTTTTTGAACAGAGACGCATTAAAAAGTATAATTTATGAAAGGACTTGATTCATTAGATTGGGTGGTAATTACGGCTTACTTCCTTATATTACTGGCAGTAGCCTGGTGGGTTATTAAGCAGAAGCAAAAGAATACAGAGGACTATTTCCTTGCCGGCCGGAATATTGGGTGGTTTATAGTTGGGGCCTCTATTTTTGCTTCAAATATAGGTTCTGAACATGTGGTAGGGCTCGCAGGCAATGGCGCCGGAGACAAAATGCCGCTGCTTATTTACGAGTTACATGCCTGGATTGTATTAATGCTTGGCTGGGTTTTTCTACCTTTTTATGCACGAAGTGGCGTATTTACCATGCCCGAATTCCTTGAAAAACGCTTTGATTCCAGATCCAGATGGGTCTTGTCTGTTGTGTCCTTAATAGCCTATATTCTAACCAAAGTTTCAGTTACTATCTATGCGGGAGGTGTAGTGGTTTCCGCTTTGTTGGGCATTCCTTTTTGGATTGGCGCTGTGGCCACAGTAGTACTTACAGGCATATATACTGTACTTGGAGGTATGCGGGCCGTAGTTTATACAGAAACCATTCAGGCCGTTGTATTGGTTCTGGGTGCAGGAATACTAACTTTTCTGGGTTTGGACGCTGTAGGAGGATGGGGTGAGTTAAAAGAGACTATAGGGCCAGAATATTTTAATATGTGGCGCCCTAATTCTGACCCGGATTATCCCTGGCTCCCACTTTTTATTACCAGTACGGTTGTTGGTATCTGGTATTGGTGTACAGATCAGGTAATTGTACAGAGGGTGCTTTCTGCAAAAAATATTAAGGAGGGTAGGCGGGGAAGTATATTTGGAGCGCTTTTGAAGCTTATGCCGGTATTCCTTTTTTTAATACCGGGAGTAATTGCGCTGGCACTTAAAATGCAGGGCAAACTTCACTGGGATAGTCCGGATGAAGCCTTTCCCGTACTAATGAGTAATTTAATGCCTTCCGGACTTCGGGGTTTAGTTGCAGCCGGTTTATTGGCTGCTTTGATGAGTTCTCTGGCTTCAGTTTTTAATTCTTGTTCCACTTTATTTACACTGGATATTTATAAAAAACTAAGACCGGAAAAACCAGAAGAAGAATTGGTAAAAACAGGACGAATTGCCACCTTTTTTGTGGTAGGCCTTGGTCTTTTATGGATTCCAATTATTACTACACTTTCCGATGGACTTTATGAGTACCTTCAAAATGTGCAGGCCTATATTTCCCCGCCAATAGCTGCAGTTTTCTTATTGGGTATTTTTTATAAACGAATTAATGCCAATGGCGCTATTGCTACCCTGATTGGAGGTTTTATAATTGGTTTTGGCAAGCTTACCCTGGAGATTGTGAAATCGAGTTTTACTGAAGGTAGTTTTATTTATGCAATAGCCGATATAAACTGGCTGGTTTTTGGCGCTTATTTCTTTGCCCTGTGCATAGGAATAGCGGTAGTGGTTAGTATGATGTACCCGGCTCCTTCCCAGGCACAACTGCAAGGGCTCACTTTCGGAACTATTAGTCCTGAACAAAGGGCTGAGAATAAGGCAAGTTATAATTGGGTGGATATTGTTACATCGGTATTGATAATTGCAATAGTGGGATATATTATGATTTCTTTTAGCACAATGGCACTTTAGATTTTAGCAGTACTATCCATGAATTGAAAGAAATTACATGAAAAATTTAGCTATACTCGCCATACTGATGTTGCTTTCATCATGTGCGGAGCAAATAAAAGAGGAGAATACGAAACCCAACATTGTTTTTATTTTCGCCGATGATTTAACCTATACGGCAATTAATGCTTTTGGGAATAAGGAAATACAGACTCCCAATTTAGACAGATTGGTAAGCGCAGGGACCACCTTTAGTCATGCCTACAATATGGGTGCCTGGAACGGTGCCGTTTGTGTGGCTTCACGGGCAATGATGATATCGGGAAGAAGTGTATGGAATGCGGATAGATTCCGTCAGGAATGGCTGGTGGGTAAGGGGATGGACAAAACATGGGGTAAACTTATGGAAGGTGCCGGATACGATACCTATATGACCGGAAAATGGCATGTTGATGCTAAGGCAGAAAGTGTTTTTCAGAACGTGGTTCATGTAAGGCCCGGTATGCCCCGTGATGCATGGAAAAATGACGAAATGGTGGAAAATTTAAGAAGTATTGAAGGTACTGAAATATCTCCTGCAACGTTTATGCCTGTTGGTTACAACCGGCCGCTTGGCGAAGATGATTTAAGCTGGTCAGCCTCGGATCCTAAATATGGAGGTTATTGGGAAGGTGGAAAGCATTGGAGTGAAGTTTTAAAGGATGATGCACTTGGGTTCATCACGAATACTAAAAACAGAGATAATCCCTTTTTTATGTATCTCGCCTTTAATGCACCTCATGACCCCAGGCAGGCACCTCAGGAATACCTAGATAAATATCCTTTAGAAAATATCAGCATTCCAAAAAGTTGGATGCCTGAATATCCCTTTAAAGATAGTATTGGAAATGGTCCGGGTTTAAGAGATGAAGCTTTAGCCCCTTTTCCAAGAACGGAATATGCCACAAAAAAACACATCCAGGAATACTATGCCCTTATAACCCATTTGGATGATCAAATAGGGACCATTTTGGATGGCCTGGAAGAAAGTGGACAAATGCAAAATACCTATGTCATTTTCACGGCAGATCATGGATTGGCAATGGGCAGGCATGGGCTACTTGGCAAGCAAAGCCAGTTTGATCACAGTATCAGGGCACCTTTTATGATAATGGGGCCAGACATACCAAGGGGTAAAATAATTCCGTCAGACATTTATTTGCAAGACGCCATGGCTACAAGCCTCGAATTAGCTGGTATAACCAAACCAGAATATGTGTATTTCAATAGCGTTATGGATATCGTAAAAGGAAAACAGGACAAAGGTCATTACAATGCCATTTACGGTGCATATGTAGATTTACAAAGAATGATACGCAAGGATGGTTTTAAACTCATTGTTTATCCAAGGCTGGAAAAGGTTTTATTGTATGATATGGATCATGACCCGGAGGAAATGAATGATCTTTCTGATAAGCCAGCTTATCAGTCAAAAGTTGATGATCTTTTTCAGGATTTATTAAGCTTGCAACAAGAATTGAACGATACTTTGGATATCAGTTATATAAGAAAAAAGAGTGTTTTGTAAGAACCAGCGTGCTTAGTGATGAGTCCGGAAAAACGTAAAGATTCTATAGAAAAAATCAGTAGGAAAAATAACTCCGGGGTGTTATTATGACCAGATCTGGTTTAAATTAGTATGAACTCTGTAAGTTCTGTAACCATAGATTGCCACCACAATAAAACATATAAGTGGCAAAACAAATGAAAAATTCACTTCCGGAACGCCAAGTATTTTAATATCCGTATATCCGGAACCTCCCAAGTCCAAAATTGAACCCTGGAGAACAGGCATAATGGCACCACCCACAATGGCCATTACTAAAAAAGCTGCTCCAAACTTTGCATCTTCCCCAACACCCTCCAAAGCAATTCCGTAAATAGTTGGAAACATTACTGACATGCACAATGAAATACCAACCAGGGAATATAATCCTGTCATACCCGGTATAAAAATGGCCCCAAGTGTAAAGATTATTGCCCCCAACGCAAAATACATCAGCAATTTACCCGAACGGATATACTTTAATAAATAGGTGCCAATCCAACGTCCTATTAAAAAGAGAATCAATGCCCAATACGCATAGGTCACAGCACTTCGGTTGTCAATTCCCAAAGTCTCCGCATATTGATAAATATAGGTCCAACACATAATCTGAGCTCCAACATAGAACATCTGCGCTATTGTGCCTTCGACAAACTTTTTATTCTGAAACAAACGTTTTACTGCATTAGTCACTGAACCCCCGGCTTCTTCTTTTTCCTCAGGCATCTTTACGAGTGCGATAAGCACAAGCATGAACAATACAAACAATCCAAGAATGACGTAGGGGTTTCGCACAACCATTAAATCAGATGCTCTTATAGCTGTTTTTGCTGTTTCAGTAAGGGTATCATATATTGCATTTCCTTGCGCATCCAGGTCGTCTGACTGCAGAGAGCCCAAAATAAATGTTTGCGCTATAAATAGACCAGTTAAGGCCCCAATAGGATTAAAGGCCTGGGCCAGGTTTAATCTGCGGGTGGCTGTTTTTACATCACCCATAGATAAAATAAACGGATTTGCTGTGGTTTCAAGAAAAGCCAAACCAAAAGTCAGAATGTACAAGGCGGCAAGAAAAAAACCAAATTCCTCATAGGCGGCGGCAGGGTAAAATAACAAGGCACCAAAAGCATATAAAATCAGGCCTAAAATAATTCCTTTTTTATAGGTGTATTTTTTAACAAACATGGCCGCCGGAAAAGCCATAGTAAAGTATCCTCCATAAAAAGCCATTTGAACCCAGGATGCCTGGGTATTGTTCAATTCCAAAATCTTCTTAAAGGCAGATACCATGGGATTGGTGATGTCGTTTGCAAATCCCCATAATGCGAATAAAGAAGTTATTAATATAAAAGGGACTAACACTTGCTTAGAGACTACCGGTATTCTCTTTTCGTTTTCCATAATGGTTGTTTCCTGGCTGGTTTAGGTATTGTCTTGAGTTAATAAGGATCTATCCAGATGAACATAACCTCCATCAACAGTAATGAACTGCCCGGTAGTATGCGAGGATTTTTCAGAAATAGTAAACAAACATGTGTCTGCAATTTCCTGAGGGGTTGTCATACGGTTTTCCAATGGAATATTTTTTATGATAGACTTAAGTTTTTTGTCTCCGTTTTTAATAGATTTTATCCAGGTGTCGTATGAGGGGGTCCAGCTTTCCGCAATAATTATGGCATTTGAGCGTATTCCATATTGAATGAGGTCTACCGCCCATTCACGCGTAAGTCCCAAAACGCCGCCTTTAGCAGCGGCATAGCCCGATGTTCCTCCCTGACCTGTCAGGGCTACCTTAGATCCGATATTAAGAATATTCCCCTTTGATTCTTTTAATAAGGGTAAGGCATGTTTGACTATCAAAAAATAACTTACCATATTCAGTTTTAATGAATTCATGAATTCCTCATATGACGCATCTAATCCTACGCCATCATTTACTCCTACATTATTAATGACCACATCTATCCTTCCGTACTTTTTGGAGATAGTTTCGATGGCATTTTGAATTTGTTCCGGATCAGTCACATCTGTTTTGCAAAAGATGGCATCAATACCTTTTTCCTGAATTTCTTCAACATATTTAGAGCCTCTGTCATTCCTGTCAATAATGGCAGGAATAGCCCCTTCTTTTACCAAATTCTGCAAAATGGTTTCCCCAATGCTGCCAACCAGTCCTGCAGCTCCGGATATTACAACAACCTTGTCTTTTAACCCTAAATCCATATCCTTGAGTTTTAGATTATATCCTTATATTCTTGTATGTTTCAAATTTGGTCAGGGGCTAAAATGTTATACATTTAAAATGGCTTTTTTCATTCCTTTATTAATGATTGCATCCAGCGCCGAAGCAATTTCAATTTCCATGCCTTTAATTTTCGCTAAATTTATACTCCACAAATTTGTATTAGATAATACGCTATTAACGATTTTGGCTATGCTCTTTTCGGAACCATCTACCTGTGACCATTGGGATTTAAAAAAATCCAGTACTTCCGGATCATCAGCAAGATTAATTATTTCACCATTTCGATCCCCTTTATAGAAAGCAATCAATGCTGCAAGGGAGAATAACAAATGTTTGGGAAGCTCATTTTTTCTTTTTATGTATTCCAATACAGAAGGTAAAACCCTTGTTTTGTATTTGGAAATGGAATTAAGTGAAATACTCATTAGGGCATGTTCTAAATATGGGTTTTTAAATCTGTCCAGAACATCATTGGAGAACTTAATTAATTCTTTTTCAGGGAGGTCCAGGGTTGGGCATATTTCATTAAATATGACATTTTTTAAAAATCTACCAACTACAGCGTCTTCCAAAGATTCCCGCACCTTTTCTATCCCATACAGGTATCCAACCGGGACTAGTGAAGTATGTGCTCCATTTAATATTCGCACCTTTCTGGTTCTGTATGGTTCCATATTGTCTGTGAAAACAACATTCAATCCACATTGTGAGGCAGGAAACTCCTCTTTCACTTCTTTCAGTCCTTCAATAACCCATAAATGAAATTGTTCACCTTCAACTACTAAATTATCTTTATAACCTAATTCTTCTGTGATGACGTCTATTTTGTCTTTTGGATAGCCGGGTACTATTCTATCTACCAAGGTATTACAGAAAATATTATCTTCATTAATCCATCGGATAAATTCATTCCCCAGTTCCCAATCTACCGCATATTGAAGAATTATTTTCTTTAAGTTATCTCCATTTCGGTCTATTAATTCGCATGGAAGAATGATTAGTCCATTCTTTGAAGCACCCTTAAAAATTTGGTATCTCCTGTATAAAAGTGCGGTCAGTTTTCCCGGATAACTTTTCTGTGGGGCATCTTCTAACCGATCATCTTTATGATAGGCAATTCCGGCTTCTGTAGTGTTGGAAATGACGAATCTTAAATTCGGATTCTCAGCATTTGCCAAATAAATAGGATAATTTTCATAAGGGTTGATTGCCCTTTGGATACAATCGATGATTTGATATTCGCTCACCGCCTTTCCATTTTTAATTCCGTTTAAGTACAGGGTATACAAGCCATCCTGATCACTAAGTATTTTGCAAAGTCCATTAGCTATGGGTTGCACAACCACTACTCCTGAATCAAAGCCCACTTTTTTATTCATTTCGTGAATCATCCAATCCGCAAAAGCCCTCAAAAAATTTCCTTCCCCAAATTGTATTACCCTTTCAGGATAGGAATGGGTGGGTACTATGCTTCTGCTTAATTTTTTCAATGGTTCTTAAGTTTTTTGAGCTGCTTTGGTGCTTTTTTCAGGCTTATAATGAGATGCCTCTTTTCCATGGAATAAAATCGTTCTGTCCTTTGGTCACAGCCTTCGCCACAAGTTCCCCACTCGCAGTCGCAATCAAATACTCCAGGATTTTTTCTCCCATACTTTCAATACTATCTTCACCACTTATTACCGTACCTGCGTTAATATCTATGATATCCTTCATTTTTTCATACAAATGGGTGTTACTTGAGAGCTTTAAAACAGGGGCTATTGGATTTCCTGTTGGCGTCCCCAAACCAGTTGTAAACACTATAATATTGCATCCCGAACCAGCGAGGCCGGTTGTGCTTTCCACATCATTTCCGGGGGTACACAAGAGGTTTAATCCGGGTCTTGTAATTTTTTCGGTATAATCTAACACATCAACAACCGGTGAAGTTCCTCCTTTTTTTGCTGCCCCGGCAGATTTCATAGCGTCCGTAATAAGGCCATCTTTAATATTGCCTGGTGACGGATTGTTCTCAAAAGCGGAACCCACAGCTTTAGCCGCTGCAGAATAAGAATCCATAAGTGCTGCAAATTTTTTTGCTGCTTCATCGGTCTCACATCTATTTATAAGTTCTTGCTCAACTCCATTTAATTCCGGAAACTCTGAAAGTACGGTGGTGCCACCTAATGCGACCAATAGATCCGAAGCGTAACCCAATGCCGGATTGGCTGAAATTCCCGAAAACCCGTCAGATCCCCCGCATTCCAATCCTAAAACTAAATTCCTTAATGGAGCTGGCTTTCTTTCCAATTTATTTGCCATTGTTAATCCTATAAACGTGCGTTTTACGGCCTCTTCAATAAATTCACGTTCACTTCTGCTATTTTGCTGCCGCAGGTAAACTACTGGTTTTGAAAAGTTTGGGTCCTTTTGTTGAATCGATTTTTGCAGAATTTCAACTTCTGCGTTCTGGCAACCCAAACTTAATACGGTGGCTCCGGCTACATTTGAATTTGTAATATAACCGGCTAAAAGATTACATAGTGCTTCAGAATCCTGACGGACTCCGCCACAACCCCCGTCATGTTTTAAAAATTTTATTCCATCGACATTGGGAAAAACTCTGTTTTTAGATATTTCATCTTTGGTATGAATGATAGATGTAGCGTATATTTCTTCTTCACTCGCCCCCGAATTATACTTATTTATCAATGCCTGGGTATCCACAGCAAAATCCTTTTTGGTTATATATCCTAAAGCTTCAGACAGGGCTGCTTCCAGGACATCTACATTCCGGTTTTCACAGAATACCATGGGAATAATCAACCAATAGTTAGCAGTACCAACACTACCGTCCTCCCTGTGATACCCCATAAACGTTCTTTCTTTAAAATTTGAAACATCCGGTGCGTTCCATTTAAAGTTTTCTTTTGTGTTATTATATGCTGAGGATGCATGTTTGACATTATCAATGGTTATCGCACAACCACTGTGTATTGGCATGATAGCCTTCCCAATCAGGACACCATACATGTAGATTTCATCACCCAGACTAAAATTCTGTAAGGCGAATTTGTGTTTTGCCCTGATATTTTCCCGTAAAATAATGTTCTCACCATTGATATCTATCACGGTTCCTTCTTCAAGGTCTGTAATAGCTACGATAATATTATCCCTGGGATCTATTTGAACATATTTTTTGGACATATCTTTTGGTTAATTAGCTCCTGACTGATTTAATTATATCCAGTGTCTTTCTTACATCTTCTTCCAACTTTTTAAAATCTTTTTGTGCGAGGATTTCCTTAGATATCAATTTAGATCCCATCCCCACGCAGGTGACTCCTGCTTCGAACCACCCCCTGAGATTAGATTCTTCTGTGCTGACACCCCCAGTGGGCATAATATCTGTCCATGGAGATGGCCCTTTAATCGCTTTTACAAAACCCGGTCCATAGGTAGATCCCGGGAATAGCTTTACTATTTCACAACCCAGTTCCTCTGCCCTGGCTATTTCTGTAAGAGAACCGCAACCGGGAGACCAAAGTACTTTTCTCCGGTTGCAGACTAATGCAATGTCTTCCCGAAGAACAGGCGTGACAATAAAATTGGCCCCTAACTGCATATACAAAGAGGCTGCCCCCGCATCTGTTATTGATCCAACACCCATTATCATTCCTGGTAGTTCGGCCAGTGCAAATTTGTTGAGTTCGGCAAATACTTCATGTGCAAAATCACCTCTGGAAGTAAATTCCAGCAGTCTTGCACCGCCCGAATAGCAAGCTCTTAGTACTTTTTTGCCTAATTCTACATCTGAATGAAAGAACAAGGGTATCATCCCACTTTCTCGCATCGCCATTGCCACTTCTAATCTTGAATATTTTGCCATTGTACGTTATTAAATAATTATCTGGCTACTCTGCCTGAGGCATCACCGCCCATCAATTTTTGGACCTCTTCCACTGTTACCAAATTTGCATCTCCCTTTATCGTGTGTTTTAAACAGGATGCTGCCACTGCAAAATTTAAAGCATTCTGATCATCTTCGGGGTAGGTTAATAATCCATAGATCAAACCCCCCATAAAAGAATCTCCTCCGCCAACTCTATCGACGATATGGGTTATTTGATATTGGGGTGATTCAAACAAAGTCTTACCATCATACATTACGCCGGCCCAGGTATTGTGTGAAGCAGAAAGTGAGCCCCTAAGCGTTGTGATCACTTTTTTTGCCCTGGGAAACTTTTCCATCATTTGTTGGCAGACCGAGAGAAATGCTTCGGCCTTTACATCATGCCCCTGGGTAGTGATGTCGAGACCTTCGGGTTTAATTCCAAAATGTTTTTCAGCATCTTCTTCATTTCCTAAAATAATATCACAATAGGAGGTAAGTTCGGTCATGATTTCCTCGGGTTCAACTCCGTACTTCCAGAGCTTTGCTCTATAATTCAGGTCGGTGGATACAGTTATCCCCATTTCACTGGCTTTTTGTACAGCTTCAAGACATGCATCTGCTGCTCCCTGTGAAATGGCCGGTGTGATGCCTGTCCAGTGAAACCACCCTGCTCCTTTAAAGACCTTTTCCCAATCGATCATACCCGATTTAATTTCGGCGATGGATGAATGAGCTCTGTCGTAAATTACTTTACTTCCCCTTGATACCGCGCCTGTTTCCAGAAAATATATGCCTAACCGGTCTCCACCAAAAATAATGTCATCTACCCCAACACCTCTTTTACGCATTTCCATTAAAGCGCATTCTCCAATATCATTCTTTGGCAAACGTGTTACAAAACTAACCGGAATGCCATAATTGGCTAATGATACGGCAACATTAGACTCGCCTCCGCCATATATTATATCAAAAGAATTTGTTTGGGAAAACCGTAAAAATCCCGGGGGTGCCAGACGTAACATAATTTCCCCAAAAGTCACTACTTTTTTCATTCAAAAAATCGTTTTTAGTATCTTAAAAATTAACTGTTGCCTTTATCACGCCGTTTGTCGGCTCTAACCAACTATCGAAATGATGAATCATTTCGTCAAAGCTCACGTTATGAGTTATGAACGAATCCACAGGAAATTTACCCAGTTTTAAAATGTCTATCACATACTCAAAGTCTTCCAAGGTAGCATTTCTGCTACACATTATTGTGGCTTCTTTTGCGTGTATAGTCGGATGCTCAAATTCAATCTTCCCTTTAGATAAACCAACCAGAATATAGCGGCCACCATTAGCCATATAATTTAATCCTTTCTCCAGGGCCTCTTTATTACCGGTAGCATCAAAGACGGCAGTAGCCATCTCACCGTTAGTAATTTCTGTGATGATGTCCACTGCTGCATCACCAGCCAAAACGCTATAATCAATATCAATTTTATCTTTGGCGTACTTTAATCTTCCACAATCTACATCCATTGCAATTACCTTTGCGCCTTCGATCTGTGCAAATTTCATTATGCCTATTCCAATTGGGCCACAACCCACGACAACAATATACTCATTGGGCAGAATTTGAGCCCTTCTGATGGCATGAGCTCCAATAGCCAATGGTTCCGTAATTGCCATCTCAGCATAAGTTAATTTGTTTGCCGGGATCAAAAGGTTTATAGGCACCGAAATCTGCTCCTGCATCCCGCCATCGGTATGTACACCAAGTACCTTGAGTTCAGTACAACAATTGGTTTTTCCATTTTTACAGGCAATGCATTGTCCACAACTGATGTAAGGCATTACAATTACCTTATCACCTGCTTTGATATTTTGCTCATTTTCTTCTATTTCTATTACTTCAGCGGCCAGTTCGTGTCCTAGTACCCTGGGGTAGGTAAAAAATGCCTGTTTACCTTTATACGCATGCAAATCGGTTCCGCAAATCCCAATTTTCTTTATGCCAAGAATAGCCTGTCCTTCTACTTTTTGAGGTTTGCTTTTTTCTCTGAGCTTAAACCGACCAGGTTTTTCACATACAATATACTTCATCAATAGCTCTTCTAATTTTGAAAGGACACACGCTTAGGAACGATCTTTACTAAACTAATTCAAAAAAATTAAATAATTATTTTATTTGCCTTATAAAGTTATATAAACCAAATATAACTGAAGATGAACTCAACATTTTTGTAATTTAAGACTTTAAACAAACTTTGAGGAGACCGGTAAATTTTCTTATCTGAGCTTTCGTTAAGTATTTTTTTAGTAAATAATTTAAGCTTAAACCCTTTATTAAAGTAATGCACAACATCTAAATCATGCCTGTAAAATGCAAAGCTGCCATTGCAATGGGAAATGGCAATTTCACTATTGAAAATATCGTGGTTAATGAACCACGGGCGGATGAAGTTTTGGTAGCAATTAAGGCAGCTGCTTTGTGCCACACAGATTATGATTCATTAAATTGGGGAAAACCTCTGGTATTAGGTCATGAGGGGGCAGGCGTGGTTAAGGCGATCGGCATGGATGTTAAAGGTCTTCATGTGGGGGACTCAGTTATTTTGAATTGGGCTACTCCATGTTATAATTGTTTCCAGTGTAATTTAGGTAATCTGCACATTTGTGAAAATAATTCCCCTGTGGTGGCAGGAGCCAATGGATATACAAATGGACATGCACATTTGGAAGGAACCTTATGGAAAGACAAACCTATTGAGCGCTCTTTTAATATTGGGACTTTATCCGAATATACGCTTGTTAAGGCATCAGCAGTTGTCAAAAACACATCGGAAAGAATGTCTTTTGCATCAGCCAGTATAGTCAGTTGTGGTGTAATGACCGGATATGGATCTGTTATAAATTCTGCAAAAGTAAAACCCAATAGCTCTGTCGTGGTTTTAGGCACGGGTGGCGTTGGTTTGAGTGTTATTCAGGCAGCAAAACTGAGTAAGGCTTCCATGATTATCGCAATAGATATAAATGAACAAAGATTGGCTATGGCCAAAGAGTTTGGTGCAACTGACCTTATTCTTGCCAGTAAAGAAGATAAGGGCTTATTGAAGGCGGCTGAAGCTGTAAAGTTACTGACCGAAGGTAGGGGAGCAGATTATGCTTTTGAATGTACTGCGGTGCCGGAGCTCGGCGCAGCACCCCTGGCGATGGTCAGAAATGCCGGTACTGCGGTCCAGGTAAGTGGAATTGAAGAGGAAATTACTGTAGATATGAATTTATTTGAATGGGATAAAATTTATATAAACCCTTTATATGGTGGATGCAACCCTCAGATAGATTTTCCAAAAATCATTGGACATTACAAATCAGGTGAATTAATGCTTGACCAAATGATAACCCAAACCTACGATTTGGACCATTTGCAAGAAGCTTTTGATGATATGTTAGCAGGAAGAAATGCCAAAGGTGTTATTCTATTTGATTAATTTTAAGGATGTTCAGAACTATTGAAAAATCGGACCCGGCTTTTGAAAGCAATCATCTGAGTTTTATAACGGTAAAAACCAAAAACTTAAAAGGCAGGGGTGATATTTGTCTTTTTGTTCCTCCTGTAAAAGGCCTGAAGGACATCCCTTTGGTTGTGCTCCTTCATGGGGTATTTGGCAGCGCCTGGGCATGGTCGCAAAAGGCAGGTGTACACCTTACCGCATGGGATATGATTCAAAATAAGGAATTAGAGCCAATGGTGATAGCCATGCCCTCCGATGGACTCTGGGGTGATGGCTCAGCCTATTTGCCGCATAATGATTTTGATTTTGAAAAGTGGATTGTTGACGATGTAATCAATGCTGTTATTGATAATGTTGAGGTCTTGAGCGAAAAATCTGATTTGTACATTTCCGGGCTTTCTATGGGTGGTTTTGGGGCGCTGCGTTTAGGAATCAAATATTCCGATAAATTTAAGGCAGTTTCTGCACATTCATCAATTACCGAATTGGAGCAAATGTCTTTGTTTGTAGAGGAATCTATCAAAGATTACAAGCAGATTAACAAGCAGGACGAATCCGTTTTAGAGTTGGCACTTAGCAGAAAAGAACATTTACCGCAATTGAGATTTGATTGTGGGACCGAAGATTTACTGATTAGCCATAACCGACTTTTGCACGATCAATTAAAGAAGGCCCAAATAGCCCACGAATATGAAGAATTTGTCGGGGGACACGAATGGGATTACTGGCAGAAACACATAAAAGACAGTTTGCGGTTTTTTAATAAGTTTATCAAATAACTAAAACTATTTGTAACTTAAAATTAATTCTAAGAATTTGATTCGAAAATAAACCAGTAGAATTTTAGATATGGCAGCAATAAAAGACCTTGCGGATTATCATGAATTGGTATCCGACCTTTTTAAACAACCAAAGTCGCGCGAAGAATGGGATCAATACAGGCTGAGTGATGAACAGGTAGCTCATTTTCATGAATATGGGTATTTGTCGGGAATTAAATTATTGGAAGATGATCAGATTGAAGTTTTACGTGACCAATTAACGGAGGTTATGGATCCTAAACACCCTGCTCATGATTTATTCTATGAATTCCATAGCAATGAGTCACAAAATTCCGATTCTATTTTGTTTCATTCTTTAGGACAATGGCGTATTACCAATGCGTTTCATGATATTCTTTGGAATCCGGCATTCCTAATGGCTGCACATCAGTTGTTGGAAAATAAGCCGGTCAGATTCTGGCATGATCAATTATTTTATAAACCAGCTAAACACGGTGGTGTAGTAGCCTGGCACCAGGACTATTCGTATTGGACGCGTACGGTAGCCATGCAGCATTTAACCTGTTGGACCGGGCTTGATGATGCAACAATTGAAAATGGGTGTTTGCACTATGTTCCTAAAAGTCATAAATGGGGATTGCTGGATGCACCTTCATTAGCTGGCGATATGAACGGATTAATGAAATATCTCACCGAAGAACAAAAAAAGGAATTTAAACCGGTTGCTATAGAAATGAAAAAGGGTTATGGAACTTTTCATCATCCTTTAATGGTTCATGGTTCTTATGAAAACAATTCTGAAATGAGCAGGCGGGCATTTGTGATCAATGTATTTGCAGATGGTACCGTGAGCAATACGGATGATGAACTCTTAACCGGGGTTCCAATAATTCCCAAAGGAAGCAAAATGCAGGGTAAATTTTTCCCTTTACTTTATAATCCAGATGCTTAATTGCAAACTGAGATGTAGTACTCATTTAAACCGGGAGAACGCAATAGAATATTAAACCAATAAAAACCATGAAAGTTAATATTTTGAAAAAGGCATTAGAAGAAGGCAAAACTGTATTTGGGCCCTTCTGCAAAATGCTTGATCCCACTGTTGTTGAACTAGCGGCATTGGCAGGCTTTGATTTTGTAATCATAGATATGGAGCATGGGCCATACAGCATAGAAACTGTTCAACAAATGGTAAGAGCTGCAGAAGCCAGAGGTATCTCAGCAGTGGTTAGGGTACCAGAAAATAGTGAGACCTCCATTTTGCGTGTTCTGGATATTGGCGCCAGATCTGTCCAGGTCCCTCAAATTTCCACTGCAGAAGATGCGGCGAAGGTGGTCAGTTCTTCTTTGTTCTATCCTAAAGGGGAACGTGGGATGTGCCGATATGTAAGGGCTGGAGAATATACAGCCATTGAAAAAGAAGAACATTTTGGGAAATCTAATGAAAGCATATTAACTATTATACATATCGAAGGTGTTGCAGGTCTGGAGAATTTACCAACTATTCTCACTTATGACGGCATTGATGTTATTTTTTTAGGACCCTATGACTTGTCACAATCTTGCGGTGTTCCCGGACAAGTACATCATGAAAAGGTCGTAAAACGCATGGAAGAGGCTGTGGCGCTGGCCAGAAAAAGCGGAAAAGTTGTTGGTACTTTTGTGGAAAGTGTTGAGGATGCCAAAAAGTGGGAGAAAATAGGCGTTCAGTATATCTCATATGCTGTTGATACGGGCTTGATTTTAAATGCATTCAAAAATATAACCACAGGTTTAACAAATCATTGACCAATACCTTTTTAAAGCAGCTGGCTTTGCTCATCCATCGTTTCCCTAAAGGCTTTCCATTTTGTTGGTTCGCCGTTAATATAATAGGTGTCCGACTTTTTAAAAGTTGCGGATATTGCACCTACTCCCGTACCCATGATCCCAAATAATACCCCTGCCATGCCAGTAGTTTCACCTTGGCTAAACCATCCATCATCGCCTGTTGCTAACCCTAAAATTGCACCGGTTCCTGCCCCTATTGCCGCACCCAAAAAGATATTATGCCCTGCAGATCGTTTTGTTTTTATAAGACCAATCCTGCTTACTTCAATAGTCACAGGTTTTTCTCTGGGACCAGTTATCAGGGAGGTGTCAGTTACACTGGCAATTCTGCCCTTGGATATTTTTTTACCATCCTGGTCATATACTCTAACAAAAGGAGCCGCCTTATTTTTTGTTTCTTGAGCATAAAGCATACTGCAGGATATTAATACCAGAGTAAAAAACAAGAATTTCATAGGATGATGGATTAGATTATTTTGGATATAAATCAGAATAATTAATAGAAATGAAAAAATAATATCTTACTTATAAAAAAGGCCAATGCGACGAACATGGCAGGATGTGCCGCCTTTGAGGGAGTATTTAAAAATAGAAAAATATTTTCAAATAGTTCATAATATTTCAATTATTTGGAAGAACCAGGGCAGTGCTAAGTTAAATTTTCCAGGGCGGATTCTTCCTGTTCACTCCGCCGTAATATAGTATTACCAAATTACTATCCGGATCTTTTAATCTTGCTTCCCTCCATAACCAGGGTTTGTCATTAGGCAATTCATCAAATTGGATTCCTTTGGAAATTAATTCGTTCACCTGCGACTCCAGGTCTTCACATTCAAAATACACATATATTCCATCTCCTGTAGGTAGTTTCTCGGTTTGGTGTATGGAAAAAGTTGCATCACCAACAGGACATTCAAATCTTGCGTAATGTGGTAAGGCCTTAACAATTAGTTTTAAACCCAATTTTTCATAAAAAGGAATGGATTTTGTCAAATCCACAGATGGAACGGTAATTTGATTTAAGTTCATTTAAATGATCTATTCCGTTTTATGAACTTCCAATTCAATTTCTATCATAAATTCAGGTAATGCCAATTCCTTAACCCCAAGCCAGGAACCCGTAGGAAATTGTTTTGTATAAATGGTATTCCTATAAGCGGCGTGTTCCAGAAATAAAGACATATTAGTCGTAAATACATTTTCAACAACAACATCGTCAAAAGTGCAACCGTAATGCTTTAATATCTTATCCAGATCCGCGTAGCAATTTTTCATTTGTTGTTCAAAATCTCCTACAGCTGTAGGATTGCCGTCATTATCCATACTTACAGCACCCGAAATTTTAATGTCATTGCCAATTTTCACGGCATGGGAATATCCATAGGCTTTTTCAGTTTCCGGACGGAGAAGAAAATATTCGGGCTCTTCAACTTCAACAATTTGCTCTTTTTCGGCCTCCTTGGGTGCCTGATTGCAACTTTGAACTATAAAGGCAAAAACAAATAAGGGAGTAAGAAGTTTAATTAGGTTTGTGATAGGGTTCTTTTTTTTCATGTTTTTAGGTTGTGAGAGATTACTGATTTGCTGTTTCTGATTTTACGGTTATAAAAAACCGAAGTTAATAAAACTTTGATTTCAATGAATCATATATTCTCTATCTGGCAAGCAAATTAGTTTAATTGTTAGAATATTTTTTACCGTATGGAAAAGACGCAATAAGTATTGATAAGCACTCAACGTAATTGCTGTCCTAAATTTTCATAGCATATTTTTCTTCCCTCACTTATATTTCCTTAAATTCAAATCTTGTAAATCTTAATAATTTATGGCAAACTATAATATAGATGCAAAAAAGAATATGACTTATGACGCCATTGTTATAGGATCCGGAATCAGCGGGGGTTGGGCTGCTAAAGAGCTTTGTGAAGCGGGTTTAAAAACGTTGGTATTGGAACGGGGAAGAATCGTTGAGCATGTTGTTGATTATCCAACTATGAATAATGACCCCTGGGATCTTGAATTACGTGGAGCCCTGGGGCCAGAGGATCTTAAAAAACACGCAATAGGCGCACGGGCGGGTTTTGTCGGCGCAAATAATGAGCATTTTTATGCAAATGACGAAGAGAATCCTTATACCGAAGTTAAACCTTTTCTATGGGTGCGTGGTCATCAAATGGGTGGTCGTTCATTACTCTGGGGAAAGCAGTGTTACCGGTGGAGTGATCTCGATTTTGAAGCCAATGCCAAAGATGGTCATGGAGTTGACTGGCCTTTGCGATATAAGGATATAGAATCATGGTATACCTATGTTGAAAAGTTTGCAGGGATTAGTGGTCAGGCACTTGGTTTGCCACAACTACCGGACAGCCATTTTCTACCTCCTATGGAACTCAATTGCGTTGAAAAAGATATAAAAAGCAGAATAGAAAAAGAATTTCCCGGACGCGTTATGACTATTGGCCGGGTAGCACACCTTACAGAACCTTTGAATGGTCGCGGCCAATGCCAGTTTAGAAACAGATGTGATAGGGGTTGCCCATTTGGCGCATACTTCAGCAGTAATGCCGTGACTCTTCCGGCGGCTAATGCAACTAGTAATCTTACTATCAGGCCTTACTCTATTGTCAATTCCATTATTTATGATGATAAAAAGGGAAAAGCTACAGGGGTCAGAATTATAGACACAGAGACCAATGAGCATATAGAGTTTTATGCAAAAATTATTTTTTGTAATGCTTCTACCTTAAGTACTACTCAGATTTTATTGAATTCTACTTCCGACAGGTTTGAAAACGGCCTTGGAAATGACAGTGGTGAATTGGGTCATAACTTAATGGATCATACCTATAGAGTGGGTGCTATGGGCAGAGTTGAGGGCTATGAAGACAAATATTACAAAGGCAGAAGACCAAACGGAATTTATATCCCGCGCTATGTAAACATTGATGAAAAAACGAAAACAGATAAATTTGTACGAGGCTTTGGTTATCAGGGGGGTGGTGGCCGTGGAAATTGGAGTGCCGGGGCCAATCAGGAACAGTTTGGTGCAGAATTTAAAGATAGCCTAATGAAACCTGGCTCGTGGGAATTCTTTATTACCGGATTTGCAGAATGCCTGCCTTATTACGAGAATAAGGTTACGTTAGATAAAGAGAATGTCGATAAATGGGGCCAGCCTACATTAGCTATTGATTGTGAGTTCAAAGAAAATGAAAAAGCAATTAACAGGCAGATCAAGTCTGATGCAGTGGAAATGCTGGAGAAATCAGGAGTAAAAGATATTGTGGGATTTGACAATGAGCATGAACCGGGATATGGTATTCACGAAATGGGTACAGCCCGCATGGGTCTTGATCCGCGTACTTCGGTATTGAATGGAACAAATCAAATCCATGCCGCAAAGAATGTTTTTGTTACAGATGGTGCCTGCATGACTTCATCTTCATGTGTTAATCCATCTTTAACATATATGGCCCTCACTGCGCGGGCAGCGAATCACGCAATTTCTGAACTCAAAAAGAAAAACCTTTAAGATTATGGACAGAAGAGCAGCATTAAAAAAAACAGCCATGGCGGCAGGGTCTGCGGCCCTGGTGCCATCACTTTTTTCGCTATTACAAGCTTGTCAGAAGAAACCGCGATTGAATTGGGAGCCCATATTTTTAACCTTAAATCAGGCGGAATTAATTTCAACTTTAGTAGATACATTATTACCGAGAACAGAAACTCCCGGGGCGTTGGATATGAAAGTTGATCTATTTATTGATGTGGTATTTGCTAAATTGTTTGATAAATCTGCTCAACAAGCAATGATTGCTCAAATGGAGCGGTTAAATACAACTTGTGAAGAGAAATTTGGAAGCATATTCTCAGAATTAAGTGTGCAGGATCGCGAAGAATTTTTAAAAGAGCAAGAATCGACATCTGGGAAATATAATGGCAAAGTATGGGGGACAGCGGTAGGCGAACAAAAACCGGTAGGGTTTTATCGTACACTAAAATCACTCGCCTTATGGGGATATTTTTCCTCCGAAGAAATTGGAAAAAATGTATTGAATTATGATCCAATTCCCGGTGAATACCTGGGTTGTATTCCGCTTTCCGACATTGGGAATACCTGGAGTTTATAGAAGATGAACAAACATCTTCTAATCTCTATCTAATATTTTAGCCTCAATAATTATTTTTGTTACATTAAAAACTCTTTTATATGGTAGGATTAGAATTCGTTTAACTTAAAGTATCTGTGTTCATCGTAAACTTTATCGTTTTTGAAGATTGCATTTTTAAAAACACCTTCTTTTTTATATCCGTTATTTTCAAGTGCCTTCATTGAGGCGATATTAAATTCAAATACACCAGCATAAATTCTAATCAGTTTTAAGTCTTCAAATCCATAATTGGTAATTAATTTTACAGCTATTGTCGCTATTCCTTTTCTCCAAAAAGATTCTCCAATCCAATAACCAATTTCAGCTGATTTTCTGTAAACATCCTTTTGAATGATTAATCCTATTACCCCACATAGTTGGCCGTTGTATTCAATTCCGAAATTTTGTTTTGACTTTTGTTCTGTTAATGAGTTTATAAAAAATTCTGCATCACTTTCGCGATAAGGATAAGGAAAAGAATCTCTTAAATTATCCCGTATTTTTTTATTATTGGCAAGTTTTGCTAATTCCGATTTATCGGATAGATGGAGTTCTCGTAAATTTACTTTTTTTGGTTTCAACAGATACTTGTACTTTCGGTTTTGATGTCTGATATAAATATCAGTTGTAAGAGCGTCTCTTCTTATTGTAACCTTTTTTAATGAATTTTGTACAGTAAAAGTTCATCATCTTCATTGGGAAGTTTAATTGTACCTGCCATTTCTAATCCTAATTTTTCCAGAAGTCTTTGAGAGGAAATATTCTCTTTAGATGTAATTGCGTTAATTTCTTTAATTTCAAATTCTTCAAAGGCCGCTTGTTTCAATCTATTTGCAGATTCAAAGGCATAACCTTTCCTTTCATATCCGGGGAGAAATGCAAACCCCAGATCTATGCCATCTAATCCTTCTCTGTCATAGAGTCCGCAAGTTCCTATTTTTATATGGTCTGATTTTCGAAATATTGTGTAATTAGAATATCCAAGTCTTTTGAGCTGTGGCAACATTTTGGTTTTAATATAATCTTTTGCACTTTCGACTGATTTGATATCTCTATCTCCAATATATTTAATAAACTTTGGAGTATTCATAAGTTTATAAATAAATTCTGCATCTCGTTCGGAAGTTGGCCTAATTAGGATTCTTTCTGTTTCAAATTCTTTGTACATTATTTTTTATTAGGCGCATTTTCATCCTCTTTTATAGCGAATTTACCTGGTGACAGAGAAACTTCCCCTTTCGAAATATTTATAAGGCGTTTTGCATATTGATTACCTTCAACCTGAAGCGTTTGATCGCACAAAACAACCTTAATAATTACTCATTTTAATTCGGTTTTTTTATTGTCAGGGACAGGTTTGTTTTTGACATATTTTTCCAACCATTGATCCTGCTCCCAAAGTAGATGCAGAATAGTTTCCTTTGCCCGATATCCATGACTTTCGTTTGGCAACATAACCAACCTTACCTGAGCACCTAACCCTTTAAGTGCATTAAAATATCGGATGCTTTGCATAGGATAGGTTCCTGAATTATTATCTGCTTCACCATGAGTCATAAGTAAAGGTGTCTTCATTTTATCGGCATGCATAAACGGAGACATAGTGTAATAAACTTCCGGAGCTTCCCAATAGTTTCTTTCTTCACTTTGAAATCCAAAAGGGGTCAGGGTTCTATTGTAAGCACCACTCCTCGCAATTCCTGCAGCGAAAAGATTGGAATGGGAAAGCAGGTTAGCTACCATAAATGCTCCATAACTGTGACCTCCGACAGCAACACGTGTCCTGTCAATATAACCCAGTGCATCTACTGCATCAATAGCGGCTTTAGCATTTGCCACTAATTGCGTCCGAAAAGTATCATTTGGTTGATCATCACCTTCCCCTACTATGGGAAATGAAGCGCCATCTAGTACAACATAACCTTTGGTCACCCAAAAAATGGGTGATCCGTAGTAAGGAAAGGTAAATTTATTTGGGTTTGAAGTCTTCTGTGCGGCGCTTGATTGATCTTTAAATTCGCGGGGATAAGCCCATAAAATCATGGGCATTTTTTCTTTTTTCTCCTTATTGTAGCCTACGGGAAGATATAAAGTGCCCGAAAGTTCTAAGCCATCATCCCTTTTATAAGTAATTACTTCTTTATGGATATCCTGTATACTTTTAAAAGGATTGTCAAACCTGGTCAACTGCCTTAGTTGATTCTTCTTCAAGTCTCTAATAAAATAATTGGGATACTCATCAGGTGATTCTATTCGTACTAATAGTTCACTTTTTTCAACATCATAATCGTTAAGGTTTTCAAGTTTGTCTGTATATTCTGATTGATAAAGTCGGCTCGTTTTGAATGATTTAAGGTTGATCTTATCAATAAACGGGAACTGTCCTTTTTCAGAATACCCTGCACCATTAAGGAAGGCATAACTACCCTTTATAGCCAGGACATCGCTCCCCATTTTGTTTCTCTTTGTCACAAAACGCCCTGGATCGCTGTATCTATCCTGATAATTTCTGTCAAAAAGAATTTTAGGTTCGACAGAAGAATCAGACGGATTGAATAAATAAGTCTTGGTATTTCTGGTATTCCACCAGTCATCAATAATAAGTGCTGTATCTTCATCTCCCCACACTGCACTGTCATATCTGTTGATGGTTTTCATCAGACTCTTGGCTTCCCCATTGAACGGGGCATTTAGTTGAAAAATTTCATCCCTGTATAAGGCTTCTTTTTCAGGATCGCCTCCATCCAGAGCTTCGGCGTAAACCAGGCTTGCAGGCAGGTCATTCCTCCAGCTAAATCTTCTTTTCCCTTGGCGGACAGCCATGAAACCCTTTGGCAGATCTTCAATCAAAGGAACCTCTATAACTGTCTCAACCTTTTGTCCATCCTTCGAATAAATAACGGTTTTAGAAGGAAATCTGCGATAAGGCACAAGGTATGAAAATGGTTTTTCAACAGTTGTTACCATTACGTATTCTCCATCCGGGGAAAACATTATATTATTATACATAGCACCTTCAAGCCATTTTTCGCTTTTCCCATCCAATGTAACTTTGTAAAGCTCTGATAAAGCAAGTTGTTCAAAATTATGCTCATCATTTTTATTTTTTAATAAATCCTGATACGTTCTATTTTGTGCTTTTTTTCCATCATTTACAGAGACTGTAGGGCCGGTAGGTACCGCGTTCTTTTTATCAATAAGTTCCAGCCTGTCCGGAGAAATCATTTTCACCAGGATTGCATCGCCATCCTCAAACCAGTTTATCACATCACGAAGGTTGGCATTTACCCTAGGTTCGGTTAGTTTTTTCGCTGCCTGTTTTATGACATCGACTACCCAGACTTCTACCCCTGAAGACGTTGTATTTGTGAACGCCATCTTCTTCTGATCAGGAGAGAAAGTAAAGTTGGCTAACTTTGGTTCTGATGGTAGTCCACTTACTTGAACTATCTCCGATTCATTAGTTAGGAGAGGTTTTATTTTTAAATTATTATAATAAGTCACCCTGCTTCCAATATTGGTTTTCGGATTAATTCTTAACCCTCCCAATCTCAATTCTTCTTGAGATATTTCTTCGATACTTTTGAAGGTATTCCGATATAGGAAAATCATAAATTCCTTGTTGTCGTCAACAAGTACTGACGGGGCTAAAGGCACATCTACAAGGTCAAGAATTTCCTTTGATGGTTTTTGATACGTCAGTGATTCTTGGGCTTGTACTTTTACAATTAATAATAAAAGAACTACATAAATGGATAGTTTCATATTTTTTTGTTTATAGCTAATGGTTTTGTGTGTTAAAAAGAGCGTTTTACAAATCGATTCTTTTGAGCTGGAATAAATGTATGAAAAAAGTGCAAATTTGAAATACTTGCGCGGAGTAAACTGACTATTATTTGTCCGACCAAACTGCTAGTTCATTTTCAGAGGGGTCAACAAAGTGAAATCTGCGACCACCCGGAAAAGAAAAAATATCTTTTGTGATTTTACCACCAGCCTCGAGAATTTTATTTTTTATCAAATCAAGATTTTTATGATATAAAACAATTAATGCACCATTGATAATTTCATTTTCCGTTTTTTCAAATCCTCCTTCAAGTCCACTGTTCGAAAAAGCGGAGTATGTTGGTCCATAATCAGTAAAAGTCCAATCAAAAGAGGCCGTATAAAATTCCTTTATTTTTTCAAGGTCTTTCGCTTTAAATTCAACATAATTAATATGATTGTCTTTTATGTCCATTTATATCAGATTTAACTACTATTTATTGGTTATAATAGTCTCGTATATGAGCCGTTTTAATGGTTTATAGAAACTGTTAGGTGCTTTTCTTTTTGGATGATTTTATGCGTCAAATTTTTCTTGATAATTAACCCTGATGTGTTCAATTGGCGTTATTAAGCTAAATTCAACTAATCACCTTTAAATTGAATCTTTTTCCTGATCTCCTGAAATCTGGGTTCACCTTCCAAAGTCTTAAATTTTGGAATCAGACTTAAAAATACCGCGAATCCCCAATCTGTATTCTCAACACCTTGCTCAAGAAAATCTAAAGCTTTGTCAATATCATTTCTTTCCAAATAAATATCCGCAATAAAGAGGTTTAGATGATGTTCTCCAGCCGCATCACGATCCATCAATTCTTTGAAGTATAGCTCTGAAGTTTTGTTATCTCCCATTCTTAAGTACGTATTCGATAGTGTTGCCACTACCATTCCTGCCGCTAAGGGTGAATTTTCGTAAGCTTTAATGAGGTACTTAAGTGCCTCTTCGTATTGTTCATTATAATAATAACTCAATCCCAGAAAGGAATTGAAAAGAGGAATGTCTGCCTTTTTAACCGCAATGTCATAAAGATATTGAGCTTGGTCATAATTGCCATCCATCATTTCCACATTACCATTGTCCCAGTCAAAAAGTGCATGCCCCGGATCTACTTTTTTGGCCAATTGCCCATACTTTTTTGCTTCTACTATATTACCTAAGGCAATATAGGTGGAAGTAACTGTACAAATGCAATAGTTGGTCGGTATTTTGGGCCAGGAATTAATTGAAATAGCTTTATCTACATCTTCTTTTGCCTCCTGAATCTTATTTTGGGAATATAATTTCAAATTAGCCCTAACCAAATAAGTGTCTGAACTATTAGAGTCTAATTCAAAAGCTTTTACAATAAAAGGCATCGCCAGAGCAACCGATTCTTGAGTACTTTTATTACCTGGGATTAGATCTCCTGAAGCACCAACAGTATACCTCCAGGCTAATAAGGTATGTGCTTGACCATAATTGGGGTCTAGCTTGATGGCTTCTTCCAGATAATTAGTTCCATTTTCAAATCCATCAAGGCTTAATTTATTGATCTCAGCTTGTGCCTGTAGAAAAAGCCTAAAAGCTTCACCGCTCTTAGTGTTTGGTGTTTCCAGATCATTTCTTTCAGCGACTGTCAATTCGATATTAAGATTTTCCGCAACATTCTTAGCTACGGCTAATTGGATAGAAGGAGCATCGTTAAGTTCCTCATCAAATGTGCTATTCCATAAGCGAGTATTTGTAAAAGGATCAATTAATTCTATGGTAAGTTTTACCCTTTTGTTATTATCAAAAATTTGTGAACTACCAGAAATCAAATACTTTGCTCCCAATTCCGCTGCAATTTCACTGTGACTTTTCTCCTGATTTTTGTAAGGGTAAGTTGTGCTAAATGCAGATACAACAATTGAATTGATTTTTGCCAATTCATCAATAATTTCCCGTGTCACACCGTCAGAAAAATAGTCAAGGCCCTCACTTTTGGCATTGAGATTAATAAGGGGTAAAACTGCAATATTTTTTTTTAGCGTTTCATCGGAATAGGGTTCTTTATTTTCGGATCCAGAGCCTATAAAGTATTGTACGGCAAACACCGCTACAACCAGCAAAGCCAATATTCCCAGATACTGGAACACTTTATTTGGCTTTCTTGATGGTTCTTTGAATTTACCCTGAATTTTTGATTTTACCGGAACAGAAAGTCCATTATTCTCTAGTGCAAAAACCTCTATTGGTTCTGGTACATTCTTAAATTCAAATGTACCTAATGTCGTTAGCTTAAACTCTTGTTTGTTTTTAATCTGGTTACGAATCGCACTGGATAATAACACTGAGCCAGGGATACCCATAGATTCAATTCTGGAGGCTATGTTGACCCCATCACCAAAAACATTGTTATCTGTAAATACAACTTCTCCCAAGTGCATTCCTATTCTAATTGGAAGGTTTATTTCTTGAAAATCTTTCTGCAAAGAAATTGCACATTGAACTCCTGAAGTTGCACTATCGAATGAAAGGAGACATGCATCGCCAAAATACTGTACAATATGCCCTTCATATTTTGACACTTTATCCTCAAGTAATTTTTTAAAGTTTTGAAGATATTCCATGGCTTTTGCCTCATTACTATGCATAATGGAAGTATAGCCAGCTATATCAGCAAAAAGGATGGTATTTAATTTTCTGGTTTCTTTCATTAGTCCGTTTTAAGATAACAATTTCTCTTGACTAATCAGCGAAGATATAGTACCGTAATTGCACCTGACTCCTTATGTACTTACTAATATACCTTATTCTTCCAAAAACTTTCCGGATTAGGATACCGTTTTTGACTTTTTATAAGATTCCAATAACCCAGTTCAACGCATTAATTCTGCAAAGAATACCGTCCTAGCATTTTGCATTTATTGAGTTTTGGGATTTGAAATTTTATCCAGGGACCGGATTGATTCCTTCACTTCGCTCAGGAATCGGCCTTGGGGGTAGCTTTACAAAGAAAGCCGTCATAGCCTTGTGCATTTATTGAGTTTTGGGATTTGAAATTTTATCCAGGGACAGGATTGATTCCTTCACTTCGCTCAGGAATCGGCCTTGGGGGTAGCTTTACAAAGAAAACCAATAGCGCATAGCGCTATCTATTTTTTATTTCATGAAACGTCTCAAGCAAGCTTGGCCGTTTGTTCCATAAAAAAACCAGATACTTGCATATCTGGTTTTCTTTGTAGCGGGGACTGGACTCGAACCAGCGACCTTCGGGTTATGAGCCCGACGAGCTACCTACTGCTCTACCCCGCGATGTGAACTTTCAATATTTTTATTGGCAGTGTTTTTTGTTCTTTTC
>NZ_JBATKE010000080.1:0-5490 GCF_049669105.1 Eudoraea sp. | reverse complement strand
CGCCTTATTAGTGCGGGACGATGATATTTTTGTTGGTATAGGACCCGATATGTGGCGCGTAGAGGATTCCAATGGTGATGGTGTCATGGATACCAAAACTTCAATTGCACATGGTTTCGCAGTACATATTGGATTTGGAGCTCACGGAATGTCCGGGGCAACAGAAGGCCCCGATGGTAAAATTTATTGGGGAATTGGTGACATTGGAGCCAGTATCACCACAGTAGAAGGTGATAAACTGCATTATCCAAATCAAGGGGTAATTGTCCGATGTAATCCAGACGGCACCAACTTTGAAGTTTTTGCTAGAGGCCTTAGAAATACACACGAATTTGTTTTTGATGCATACGGCAATTTAATTTCTTCAGATAATGATGGGGACCACAGGGGAGAAAGCGAACGACTTGTGCATATTGTCGAAGGTTCGGATGCCGGATGGCGTGCAAACTGGCAATATGGTAAATATACTGATCCTAAGAACAATAGCTATAAAGTGTGGATGGATGAAAAGCTATACCTCCCCCGTTGGGAAGGACAGGCTGCATATATAATTCCACCTATTGCGAATTACCATAATGGTCCTACAGGGATGGTTTATAACCCGGGGACCGCCCTTGGGAAGGACTGGCTGAACCAATTCTTTCTGGTTGAATTTGTGGGAGATCCGGCACTTTCACATATTTGGTCTTTTACTTTAAAGCCAAAAGGGGCTTCCTTTGATCTGGATAAGGAGACAGATGTGTTAAGTGGTGTCTTACCAACCGGTTTACAATTCGGGCCCGATGGTGCACTATACCTGGCTGATTGGATTAATGGTTGGGGTACAAAAAATTATGGACGGGTCTGGAAATTGGATGTTGAGGATTCAAAAAACGATTTAAATGCAGAAAGACTGGAGACCCAAAGGCTTATGGCTTTAAAATATGAAGACCAGTCTGCCGATGATCTTGTTAAACTACTGGCTTATCCGGATATGCGCATAAGAAAAAAGGCTCAATTTGAGCTTGCAGACCGCACTTTTTGGGGATACAGGTCCTTAAAAAAGGTGATTCTGGAAGATAAAAACCAATTCGCACGAATACATGCAATTTGGGGAATTGGTCAGATTGCTTCAGATAATATTAAGAAAGCCCAACCTTTAATGGATTTATTGAATGACACGGATCCCGAAATCATAGCTCAGGCGGCAAAAGTTCTCGGAGATGTTAAATATAAGGAGGCTGGAGACAAACTCATTTCTTTACTCGAACATGAAAACGAAAGAGTGTGTTTCTTTGCAGCACAAGCTTTAGGAAGAATAGAATACAAAAAAGCAGTTCAGCCTTTAATTAATTTCCTGGCCGTAAATAATGATGAGGATGTATACTTGCGTCATGCCGCAGTACTGGCATTGAGCCGTATTGGTGAAGTTGAACCTATGGTTGCCTTATCTGAGAACCCGGAAAGAAGTTTGCGGATTGCGGCAGTATTGGTCTTAAGAAGACTTCAAAATGAAGATGTAGCGGTATTTTTAAAAGACGATGATGAATACATTGTAGCAGAAGCAGCCAGAGCCATCAATGACGATTGGTCAATACCTGAAGCCATGCCGGCTCTGGCAGGTCTTTTGGAGGAAGAAAGATTTACGTCAGAACCGTTACTTCGCAGAAGCATCAATGCAGCTTTAAGAGTTGGTGGTGAAGAAGAATTAGATATTCTTATTTCATTTGCAAAAAGAACAGATGTTTCCGGTGATCTTCGGGGAGAGGCCTTGGCGGCCATAGGCACCTGGGCATCCCCTTCCGTTTTAGACAGAGTAGATGGACGATACAGAGGAGAAATTAGTCGGGATTCAAATTTTGTAAAACAAAAAATTCAGGGAGATATTCCGGTTTTCCTGAAGGATAAGGATCCTAATATTCTTATCGGCACTTCTAAAATTCTGGGAACCCTTGGAATATCAACATATAATTCTCAACTAAAATCTATTCTAAGCAGGGATAGAAGACCGGAAGTAAGAGTTGCCATGATAGAAGCTCTAGGAGAATTACATGACAAGGCAATTGCCTCAATTGTAAAAACCGGGATGCGCGACAATGATGAAAATGTTCGAGCCGCAGCTGTGAGTATGATCCCTGAGTTAAATATTTCCAAAAATGAATTACCCGGAGTTATTTATCCAATTTTTAAAAATGGATCTATCAGGGAACAGCAAGGAATGATAAATGCCTTAGCAGAAATGCCTCTTGATCAAAGTCAGGATGCATTAGCGGATCTAATTCAAAAAGCAGGGAACAAACAACTTAATCCCGGAGTTATCCTGGATCTTATTGAGGCTGTGGAATCTACGCATTCCGAAGAACTGATTGCAAGTTTAGGAAAACTAAAAAATGGTGGGTATTCCATGGATTCTTATAAGGAAGCCCTTTATGGAGGTCGTAGTTGGCCCGGGGCTAATGTTTTTAAAAATAATTCTGCGGCGCAGTGCGTAAGATGCCATGCAATTGATGGAGCCGGCGGTCAGGTAGGCCCGCCTCTGGACAATATAGCGAATATACTAAGCAGGGAAGAAATCTTACAATCCCTTATTGAACCCGGAACCCGTTTGGCTCCTGGCTATGGATCTGTGGTGTTGACCCTTAAAGATGGCCAGGTAGTATCGGGAATACTGACAGCGGAAAACAAGGAGGAAATAATTCTTAAGACTTCTGATGCAGAACCAATGGAAATAGCTGTGTCAAGAATAAAGAAAAGAGAAAACATGCCTTCGGCAATGCCACCAATGGGGACGGTATTATCCAAAAGGGATCTTAGGGATTTGGTTGAATTTTTATCCAATTTAAAAGGAAAATAATCAGGGTAATTTCGCATTTTATAATAGTTCCTTTAGTTTTCAAAGCTACCGTGAAATTTCGAATTTAATTATTACCTTATGCAGGACTTTTTTCTTGATAATGCTGCAACCTGGGACAGTTAGAATAACATGCCTTAGCACTTTTCCCAAAAAGCGCACTCATTTATATCAATAATTGGATATCAACTTTAATAATTTCTATAAACCAACTTAATTACCAATGAATAAAGCGAAATTTACACTTTTTGTCTTAATCTGTTTTTTTTACCTCAACACCAGTGCTCAAGAGAGTAAAAAGGACTATTCCGAGGCCTTTAAAATTATTGAGGTCTGGTTAGATGCTCAAAAAGATTACGAAAAACTCCCGGGCATTTCTGCGGCAATAATCAAGGATCAGGAAATAATCTGGTCCGGTGCTTTTGGCAAAGCAAATATTGAAGCAGATGTGAATACCGAAACTACTACTATTTGCAGTATCTGTTCTATTTCAAAATTATTTACCGCAACGGCCATTATGAAGTTATATGATGAAGGTAAGCTGCGTCTGGACGACAAAGTGAGTGATCTTTTGCCCTGGTACAACCTGGATCAGAAATATTCAGAAAGCGGCCCTATTACAGTACGCACTTTATTGACACATTCCTCCGGTTTACCAAGAGAGGCTAATTTTCCCTATTGGACAGGTCCTGATTTTCCATTTCCCTCGAAGGAGGAAATAAAAAAGGAATTAGGCAATCAGGAAACTTTATACCCGGCATCGACTTATTTTCAATATAGCAATCTGGGTCTTACCCTGTTGGGAGAAATTGTGGAACAGGTGGCAGGGGTATCTTTTACTGAATACGTTGAAGAGCATATTATAAAACCCCTTCAGCTTAATGATACAAGAACACAACTCCCTGAAAATTTGTATGGCAGTCAATTGGCTATAGGCTATTCATCTTTAAACAGGGAGGGACAGCGTAAAAAGGTAAAGCTATTCCAGGCAAATGGAATCACTGCCGCTGCAGGTTTCTCATCCAACGTATTGGACCTGGGTAAATTTGCCTCTTGGCAATTTCGCTTACTGGATTCAACTATTACAGAAATAATAAAACCATCAACCTTAAAATATATGCAACAGGTACACTGGACTGATCCGGATTGGAAAACTACCTGGGGGTTAGGTTTTGCAGTTTCTAAAGGTAGTGATGAAACAAAATGGGTTTCCCATGGTGGAAGTTGCCCGGGCTATAGATCCGGTATACAGTTAAATCCCAAATCTAAAATGGCTTATGCTGTCATGATTAATGCTAATGGCACTAACCCCCATAAATATGCTATGGAAATGCATGCTATTCTCAATAAGGTGAAAGAAGAATCTAAAAATGGTAAAGTAATTGGAACTTCAAAAAAGGATATGACAGAATATACCGGTTATTACAGCAACCAACCATGGGGAAGTGAAAGTTATATTTCAAGCTGGGAAGGAAAGCTGGTACTATTAAGGCTACCCTCCCAATCTCCTGCCAAATCCATGATTTTCCTAAAGCATGTGAAAGGAGATAGTTTTCAAAAAATAAGAAAGGACGAAGAACCTGGAGAGATGATAATATTTGAAAGGGATGAAACCGGGAAGATTACCAAATACAGTCAACATGGAAACTACTCTAATAAAACAAGAAACTAATGAAAATAAAATCATTTTTTTTACTGCTTGGATGCAGCCTCTTTTGTGCCAGCGTATCCTCACAAGAACTCAATTTACTGGCAACAGAATTTTTAAACACGCTGGATCCGGAATTAAAGTCAAAAACAGTTTTTGCTCTGGATGACGAAGAACGGTTGAATTTTAATTTTATCCCTATAGTAAGAAAAGGCCCTACTTTTCATGACTTCAATGATGAACAAAAAGAGGCCGCTATGGCGCTGCTCAGAGCTTCCCTGAGTGCAGAGGGATTTCGAAAAACAAAAGAGATCATAGAACTGGAAAATGTTTTGCGGGAGATTGAAAGCGGTAAATTCCAAATGGCAGATGGCTCGCGTCGTGATCCACTTAATTATCACTTTTGTGTATTTAATAACCCTGCAACCGAGCAGTTTTGGGGTTGGCGATTTGAAGGGCATCATATTTCCTTTAATTTTGTTGGCTCAAAGGGTAAGATTGTGGCCTCTACTCCATCGTTTCTTGGATCCAACCCGGCTATAGTTCTCGAAGGGAAACAAAAAGGTAAGGAGGTTTTAAAATTGGAGAGTGAATTGGGTTTTGCATTGGTAAATTCTCTTTCAAAAGAACAGTTAGGTAAAGCGCTTTTTTCCGAAGAAGCACCCAGGGAAATTTTCACCACTAATAAACAGGAAGTGACCAATCTTGATCCTTTGGGTATTTCCTATGCCGATTTAAATAAAGATCAAAAAGAAGCTTTAGAGAAGTTACTTATGGTTTACTTGGACAATTATGAATCCGGATTTTCCAAATCTCTTTTAGACAAGATAAATGCCTCAGGAATGGATCAGCTCTCATTTGCATGGGCAGGCAGTTTAGTACCAGGAAAGGGCCATTACTACAGAATACAAAGCTCTGTGATTTTAATAGAATTTGACAATACTCAAAATAATGCCAATCATATTCATACCGCAGTAAGGGATCTTACGAATGATTTTGGCCGGGACCTTCT
>NZ_JBATKE010000079.1:0-3139 GCF_049669105.1 Eudoraea sp. | reverse complement strand
ACAAATGCAAACAGCTGGATACAGCGATGTTTCCCCAACTTAACGCAGAATATAAAACTTTAAATAATTAACAGGATTTGCAAACAGTACACCACAATATGGTTTTTCAGATAACATACAGCTCAGTAGCTAAGCCGGGACTTTCCATTTCAGAAATTGAAGAAATCATTACACAGGCAACACAATATAATGCAGCCCATGACATAACAGGTTGTCTGATATATAATAACGGTTATTTCCTGCAAATTCTTGAGGGAGAAAAGCCGCTTGTGAAGACATTAATTAATAAGATTGAGCTGGATGATCGCCATGATCATTTTACTATACTCTCAGAGGGTCAAACGAATTTCCGGACATTCAATGAATGGGCAATGGCCTATTATCATGATCCCCTGAATGCCCACTTGAATAGCGAAGTCCAAGAAATTAAGACCTCTCTTTTAGAGGTTTCAACTAGTTCAGAAAAATCAAATTTCGCCTTGAAAGTTTTTTGGTATAATGTTAAGAAACTTCTGTCTGAAAAGGGATATTATAAATCCAACTCATAAAATAATTATTCATCACTAATGGATCAGGCGATGTAATTATTTAAAAATACCATTTATGCTGGTTGACCTTAGTTATGCCTTTGATCATCTACAGAAAAAATTGATCTTAAAATTTTTTACTAGATAGTGCAGTGGAATGATTCAAATCATTGCCAAAAAATACGTTTTGCATTTCCTTTGCATAAACATTAAACGATGCTCTGGGCCTTTTTCGGTATACTTTTATTTTTACTTATACTGTATCTATTATTTGTTCCTCTGGATATTGTTATAAATAGTACTAAAAACCAATACTTTATTCGAATTTGGGGTTTGGCTAAAGTCGCCTTAGAAGGACATGAAAAAGAATTCTTGCGAATTAAGTTAAATACGCTATTTATGCGGTTTTACTTCTATCCTTTAAGAAAAAAGAAAAAGGAACAGAAGAAAAAGGTTGAGGCAAAATCCAGAAAGATGCGAAATTTTAAGTCAAACTTTAAAAGGGGGCTGCAAGTAATAAAATCATTTAAAGTCAAGAAATTAATACTAGATATAGATACAGGTAATTGTATACAAAATGCAAAATTGTATCCTGCATTTGCTTTATTGAATCACCATGTAGGCACTTTTCAAGTAAATTTTGAAGGCAGAGTGAACATGGTTTTACACCTGCAAAGCAGGCCCATAAACATTATTAAATCATTTATTAACTTTTAAAAAATTTATCATGGAATTACATTTTGAAGAATTTTTAGGTAAAATCACAGATTTTATCAAAACTGAAGCAAAAACTGAAACTGTTGTTGGCGAACAATTTCAATTAGGAGAATTTAAATGTGTACCTGTTATAAAGGTAGGTATGGGATTTGGATCAGGAGGAGGAGAAGGTACGGAAGCAAAATCCAAAAAAGGTCAGGGAATGGGTGCCGGAGCCGGGGTAGGAATCGAACCAATAGGTTTTTTGGTAACCAAAGGAGATGAAATCTCTTTCCTTGAAGCAGGAAAAGCTCATGGTTTGGCCGCCGCTTTTGAAAAAGTACCGGACTTAATTGACAAGTATGTGGAAACCATAAAAAAGAAAGATGAAGAATTGGTTTAACCTAGTCTAAACAAAGATCAACCGGAACATCTGCTAAGTCTGACTTAGTGCTGAAACTGAGTAGGTTTCAATTATTAAATGAGAATCCTGCTCAGTTTTATTTAATATTAAACCATTCAGCTGTAATAGCCTTTTCTGCAGGTTCTTTATCCTTATATATAAATTCATTCTTCAGGCTATTGTACTCATAATCCTTGCTCCATTCGTTATGATGCAATGCAACTTGCTTTATAGCCTCACAAATTAAATCTATTTCCTTATCGGTCATTATCGGGTGTACAGACATGCGCACCCAACCTGGCCTTTCAATGAGGCAACCTTCCAGAATTTTTTGTTCAATGGCTTTTGAAGTAGACAGGTCAACATTTAATAAATAATGGCCGTATGTTCCTGCGCAGGAACATCCACCACGGGTCTGTACCCCATATCGGTCATTGAGTAATTTAACAATCAAATTATAATGGGCATCATCTATAAAAAAAGAGAAAACCCCTAATCGGTCTTTGTGCCTTTGGGCTAGTATATGTATATTCTGAATATTTGATAATTTTTTAAATATTCGGTCAATGATCTGATGTTCCCTCGCCAATATATTTTCTGTTCCCATTTGCTCCTTTAGCCGTATAGCCATAGCAGTTTTTATGGTCTGCAGAAAACCTGGAGTACCTCCGTCTTCTCTGGTTTCAATATCGTCAATATAGTCATGGTCTCCCCATGGGTTTGTATAGGCCACCGTTCCGCCACCGGGATTATCCGGAATCAGATTTTTATATAATTTTTTATTAAAAATGAGAACCCCTGAAGCTCCTGGGCCGCCTAAAAATTTATGTGGGGAAAAGAAGATAGCATCCAAATAGGCCTCTTTGTCTTTTGGGTGCATATCAATTGATACATAAGGCGCGGAGCAGGCGAAGTCTACAAAACATAAGCCATTATAACTATGAATAAGTTTTGCTACCTCAGAATAATCTGTAATAATACCGGTCACATTCGAGCAGGCTGTAACAGATGCAATTTTTATTGGATATTGTTCATATTTCACAAGTAGTTTCCGAAAACTATCAAAACAAATAAGACCTTCAGAATTACAAGGAATTACCTCTACCTTCGCTATAGTTTCTAACCATGAAGTTTGATTTGAATGGTGTTCCATGTGAGAAATAAAAACTATCGGTTTAATGGCTTCAGGTAAATTTGTATGCGCTTTGAGATTTTCTGCTACCTTTAACCCTAAAATTCTTTGAAATTTATTTATGGCTCCTGTCATTCCTGTCCCAACATTTATTAGGACATCTTCATCTGAAGCGTTGACGTGTTCTTTAATAATGGTACGGGCTTCTTTGTAAGCCAGAGTCATAGCAGACCCGGTAACAGAAGTTTCCGTATGTGTATTAGCTACAAATGGCCCAATTTCATTAAGCAACTTTTCTTCAATTGGACGGTATAACCTTCCACTGGCAATCCAATCAGCATAAATTATTTTTTTTATCCCAAAAGGGGATTCAAAAGTTTG
>NZ_JBATKE010000078.1:0-3254 GCF_049669105.1 Eudoraea sp. | reverse complement strand
GTTTTAAGCATTATAGTGATAGTCAATTTTTTCATAAATAATAGAAACAGGTCATTAAATGGAGAGTAACAGTACACGCTTTGGATTTCTTAACGCTGTTGGAGCGAAGTTGAAAAAAATGAATGATGGGGTAAACCTTATCATCGATAATTTCAACAACGAGAAACTGTACATGATGGATTATGTACACATACTTGAGCAGTATAAAGAACTAGGAATTGGTGATATTGACGAGTTCTGTGCCAGCTATGCCTTTAGTATGCACATTGGCCGTCCTTACGATAGTCCAGAAAGCAGGGAAGCAATGTATCTGGAGTTACGAGACTATCTCAATAGTCTTAAGGCAAAAGGTGAAATAAAATAGTTCTAAATACATCTGATTATTACATCGATTGTTTTAAAAGACTATTAATTTTACAATCGTTTTTTTGAACTTTGGTTTCAGCTCAGTGCTTTTCATGTAGCTTTCATGGCCTGCTGTTTCCTTAGTAGATTTTGAAACAATTCGACTATCCTGCCTTGATAGGCATCGGGGATCTGCCCACATATAATCCATTCATTCTTGACCAATTTCCTACTTTGAAGGTTAAACTCTCTTTTTAGGCAAACCAAGGCTTCCTCCTTTGTATTATGGTTCATTTGATTGAACATCCTTCTAATATTGTCAGTCATGGTCGGTTTTGGTAAGTGCTAAATTTATTCCAAATTTGGAACTAAAAAAAGTTAAATCGTTGTAAGGGTAGATTTATTTTGAACTTTCTCCAAGTTAATTAGTTCAGAAATACACTTTTTAGTCAAGGGAGTTATTTTTCCTATAGGCAATACTCTTGCTCACCATATAGTGCAAAATATCTCCTTTTACTTTGAGTTGTACTATAGAATCAAAGGAGGAGTCTGACTCACAATAATAGTAAAAATCATAAATCCTATCCTTTGGGATTTTTAACTCATTAACTAAAAAGGATTTATCCAAATCATCATACAATCTATTATACTTTGACTCTTTTAGATCTCTTGCAACTCCTTTTTTAAGCATTTTTGTTCTGCCCGAGATAGCGTTGATTAGCGGATCAAGTTTAACAGAAACAACCTTATAATCCCATGTTCTCGCGGTGTACAACAACCTTTCGCTTTGAATTCTTTCTTTGACGTTGGCATTAGGTAAATCCAAAGTAGAAGCGGTTATAGTGGCTTCAATTTCTATGGAATCCATATCTTTCAACAGGTCGCCCGAAAGCATATAGGGCCATACAACCACTTCCTCAAGTTCTGTCAGCGATGTTGAAAGCTTTACAACAATAAAACCATCCATCATTTCCTGGTTAACCACTAGTTCTTTTCTTGTGAATTGAATTGCACTAAATCTTATAGTATCATTTAATTTAGCCGATATGCTGAAATAGCCATCAGTGCTTGTGATCGTAGCCTTATTTGTTGTTAAGTTAAATACATGCACATTGGCGACATCCTCTTCTACATTTAAAACTCGACCTTCAATAGTTTGTGAATGTATTGATGAACTTGCAAGTATAAGTTTTAGAAAAATAAGTGTACTTAGAAATTTTAGATTCAAAAGTGCAAAATTAGATTTCACTAGTTTGGCTTTAAACACTTGAAATTAAGCAAACAAAAATTGAAATTTCTTAATGTAATGTTAGGATTTATATATAGAAGGCATCATTTTTTGTGTTAAGAAGATTTAAATCTTTATTTAAACTTTTGTTTGATTTTTGTGTCTTGCTAGGCTTGTTACTCAATATTTAGATTCTCTTTTAGCATATCTATTTTTTCTTGCGAAAAATTATTGTCTCCAACTTCCATGGCCTTGGTAAAATATTTAAGTGCGGTGATCGAATCTTGTTGCGCTAAAAAGCAATCTCCTCTAGAATCATAAACATTTGAACTTTCAGGATAATTCTGAATGTTCAAATCAAATAGTGAAGAAGCTTTATCAAGCATATCATTATTCATAAATCCATATCCCATTGAATTAATAAATTGTTCAGGGGGAAGAACCAGATAACCAAATTTGTCCGATACTTTTGCAAAGTGAGAATTTATCAAACCCAGTAACTCCTGAACCGTTAAGGTTGACTTTTCAGAAAAGAATTCATTTACACCGTCCATCTTATACCAAGAAAAAAGAAAACGCAGCGCATCATACTCAGTAATAAGTGGCACACTGCCGTGGTCATCATTTTGGTAGTATTTCCACTTAAATAATAATCCATTGTCGTTACTGGCTTCAATTGATTTTACAAATTGTAATATCGATTTGATGTGAACAGTAAAATTTGAGTCAGGCACACTATCATTTTGAACTTTTTCAATATTCATTCCAGCTTCCATTGTATTGGCTACACCAACATAAAGGGCTCTCTTGTCAAACTTATTCTCCGACAACACTGAATCTGCGACATTGAGAAAAGCTCTATTGTCCCACCATAAACTGGGGTCTATTGCTATGTAATTATTAAAAAGACTCTGTCTATTTACTAGGGCATTAATAACACTTAAGCCACCAAAAGAATGGCCAATAAAAGTTCTATACTGAGATGCAGGATAAGTTTTTTCTATGTGTGGGACCAATTCCTTTTCGATGAAGTCAAGAAACTTGTTTCCACCACCTGATGGATATGGAATGCTATCGCCTGAAATAAAATCAATATCAACATGTGATGGTGTCAAATCTAACGACCTATTTGTATTTGCGATACCAACAATTATCATTTCTGGTACAATCATATTTCCGCTTGCGGGACTTAATTGTTCCATCATTCCAGTTACTGAACTAAAATGTGATGGGCCATCTAGTAAATATAATACCGGGTATTTAGTTTTATAAGACGAGCTGTCATTCGCACTTTCCGGAACATGGATCCATAGCCGTCGAGATTCATCCAAAATATTAGAATAAACACTATCTATATGCCCAATGGCTATTTGGTTTTCCGGGCTTTCAATATCTACAGAATTTTCTTTTCGTTTACAACTAATCAAACAGAAAAGAATAAATACAAATAGTAAGAGATTTTTCATAATTGTACCCACATCATAATTTTTGATTCAATTCTAATGTTCTCAAAATATTAATCACTAAATGATCGTTTATTTAAACTTTAATAATCTATGGAAAGCTATTTCTCAGTCAGTTCTATAGCCTTCTCTAAATACTCATCTCTACCAGTTTTTATACCCTCAATGGTCTTATTCACATAAATGTCAGGTGTAACTCCGATAGCATGGTGTTGGGA
>NZ_JBATKE010000077.1:0-2706 GCF_049669105.1 Eudoraea sp. | reverse complement strand
TGAGTTCTCCTTTGTCCACGAGATCCATCACTTTCGAGGCGATCGCTACTTTATAAGCACTCGCCATACAAAAGGTTTCATCGCCATTTATGCTGACATTCAGCCCTGAACTAAGGTCCTGTGCTGCGACACCAATGCGGCCAACCAGCCCTTGGGTGATTTTTTCGATCTTCTGAGCAATACTTTTGTCAGCATGTACTGTTTTTGTTTCTTTCATGATTTTTGTTTTTAAAAATTAATAATTGAATTTGGTTTACTATATATAAATGCCTGTTCGGCGGCTTATAAAAATCTAATGCTGGTAGTCACGGATTTATTGTTAATAATTTCTACGGAGGTCAGTACTCCGTTAGAATCTTCGTGTAAATACAACTCCACCGGGGATGCAACTACATGTCTGAGGTTATCATCACCAGACCCTAAAGCAATAACCAGATCATCACCTTTTTTTGCCGGGTCATATTCTATATCTCTAAATGGAGTATTCTCGGCAATGTTTTCGCCTGCTTCTTCTAAAAGTGCGTTCGCACCTCGGTTACCGGACGATACCATTTGCAATCTTTCGGCCCATTCTTTTTTTTGTAGTTGTTTTTTCATAATTCCGGGTTTTTAAATTTATTTTCTCTTGTACACTGATTTTCCCCGTCTTATAGATTCTACTATTTTAATATCGTGTATTTCTAAAGGATCTATTTTAATTGGGTTTTTGTCTAAAATCACAAAATCAGCATACTTGTTCGTTGAAATAGTCCCTTTATGATCTTCTTCAAAATATTGGTAGGCAGCCCAAATTGTAAGTGTTCTCAATCCATCAAAGGCTGAAAGTCTTTGGTCAGGACCTAATATTTTACCGCTTCGGGTTACCCTGTTTAAAGTGGCATCAAGCACACGCATGGCGTTAGGAAAGGTAACAGGAGCATCATGGTGTGACGTAATATTTAAACCGGCCATCAGGGCATCTTTCATAGGCGAAATATAATCGGCTCTTGGATGTCCTAAAACAGATTCTACGTGCCAATCTCCCCAATAAAAAGTATGCATTGGGAATAGTGAAGCATCTACATTTAATTTCGCGGCTCTTTCTATTTGATCTTTCCTTATGGTTTGGCCATGAATAATGACTGTTCTATGGTCATCGTAATTATATTGAACTTGTGCTTTTTCAATGGCATTTAAATATTGGTCTATAGCAGCATCGCCATTGGTGTGACATAGAAGTTGCCACTTGTTTTCAAATGCATCTGCAACAGATTGGTTTGCTGCTTCATCATCCATAATAGGAAAACCTTTATAGTCCGCATTTTCTCCTTGGGGAGGTCTATGATAGTGCTGTGTTAACCAGGCTGTTTTGCCTTGAGGTGAACCGTCTAAAGTTAATTTAGCTCCACCAAGTCTAAAATTATTTTTATAGGTGTGCTCATTATTATAATACTCCCCTTTAAGTAAATCATATGCTCCGGTGATTCGCATATCCGGATAGGATACCACATCGATATAAAGGTTTCCCGCATTTGCTTCTTTGATGATACCTTTTACCTGAGAAGGTGCTGTTCTGCCTTCTTGTGCGGTTAGATAGCCATTTTCTGCGTATTGTAGTTGACCAAGTTTAACGGCTTTAGCATTTACTTCGTCATCGGTATTTCCGAGTACTTTTCCTAATACCGTAAAAAATGCATTTTCTTCCAAAACACCATTTGGAGTTCCATTCGGATTACGTCTTAGCTTCCCCTCTTTAGGATTAGGTGTATCTTTAGAAGCCCACCCCATAAGTTCCAGTCCTATTGAGTTAATAGAACCCAAGTGACCCGATTGGTGCATGACAACTACGGGAAAATCTGTACTTACCTTATCTAAATCTATTGCTTTAGGGTGATCTTTTTCTGTTAATTGAGAATCGTCATATCCATTTCCTACAATCCAACCGAATTTATTCAGGCACCATTTTCCATCTTCAGTGTCTTTGAATTCATTTAAAGTTTTTACAATACTGTTAAAGTCAGCGCCCGGTCCGTCAGGAGGTGGGAGAATATTAGCCAACATAGATGCAATACCCACCATATACATGTGTCCATGTCCGTCTAAAAAAGCAGGAAGCATGGTGGCGCCATTTAAATTGAAAAGTTCTGAATCTTTAAATTGCTTTTTTGCATCATCCAGAGCGCCTACAAAAACGATATGATCCCCTTTTCTGACAACGGCTTCTGCATATTGCGCTTCTTCTCCTTCCATGGTAATAATATCACCACCAAAATAGAGGGTGGTTTCAGCAGAGGAGGAAAGAGTTTCCTTATCTTTTTTGGCACCTTCTTTACAAGAAGATATGAAGAATAAGATTCCTAAAAGGGAGAATACTATTTTTTTCATTTTCATTTCATAATTTAAAAGGCAACGGGTAAAAAAAATACTATTTAATAACCCGTTGGGTGTAATTAGTTGTTGATGATATTTTTCGTCAGTTCGAGTGATTTTCGATAGAAAATCGTATCGAGAACAAGAAAAATTTTATTAAAAACGGTTCTCGATACATTTTTTGTTCTGTTTTACTGCACAAAATACACTCGAACAGACTTTTTTAGTCATTACACCCAACAGGTTATTTAGTAAACGTATTTTAATAAATATCCCTAATGCTCTAATCGTCACGATCAGTCTTTGTCGGGTACAGGGGCACCGAATGAGAAGTCATCTGGCATACCGGTCGAGAAT
>NZ_JBATKE010000076.1:0-2708 GCF_049669105.1 Eudoraea sp. | reverse complement strand
TACGTTGATGGTGTTCCTGGTCGGTTTGCAGATATTTTTCGGAGCAACGCCCGAATACCCGAATGGACAATTGAATCCTGAAGCCTATCCAAGATTCGCGGCCGTGTTCGCTATGGTCATCTTCGTCGGCGTTCTGTTGACTGCCTATGGAACACATAGCTACATTCCGTATTTACCTCAGGCCGACCCGAATAGTAACCGCTTTAGTTTGATGCAAGTCATACGTGAATCAGGAATGGCTTTCGGATTTCGATCGTTTAAAGCCGTAGTTCTGACAGCGGTGCTTTTTGGTATGACCATGGGCATGGTTTCGGCGTTGTCGATATATCTGGGTACCCTTTACTTTCAATTCAGTCTGGAGCTTATCGGGCTTAGTTTTCCAGCTTCCATCATTGGTTCGTTTCTTGGTGCGGGGCTGGCAACGCCAATGGGGCGCATTTTTCAGGAAAAGAAAACTTTGCTGATTGGAGGGCTGATATGGTTTGCCGTCTGGAACACACTACCCATTATTCTGAGCCTGTTGGGGCTCTTTCCGAAACCAGGCAACCCTGCCTTGTTTTATCTGGTGATGACGTCCAATGCTATTAGCGCCATGGGTATCGGCGTCCTGACCGTCATGATTGGTTCGATGATTGCCGATATCACCGATCAGCATGAGGAAAAACACGGCAGCCGAAGCGAAGGCATCTATTATGCTGCTTCATCGTTTGCGGCGAAAGCGATTGGCGGCTTCGGTATCGTGATATCCGGTGTTGTGGTAGATCTGGCTGGGATTCAACGCAATGCAACTGTGGAGACCATTGATCCTGAATCTCTGCGGACCCTTGCCATGGCGATGGGACCAGGTGTTCTGATATTGATCGGTATCACTGTAGTGGCCGCTAGTTTTTATGATCTTTCGCGTGCAGAGCACAGTCGAATCAGCACAGTGATTCTGGATGGAAATTGATGACGGCTGCTCGTCACATTCATCGTGGTAGTGACCGTGCTCCTGACGGTTGCGAGTTCCTTGGTCTGGGGCTATATGGTGACTCTGCGGTACGCTTATTCCTCTATCTCTCGAACGCTTTCATGAGTATGACGAATGGACCCATTGAAATCCGAAAATTAGAAAAAGTCCTGGATTGTCGGTATGGCGACCATCAGTATCAGAACGATCCGAAATGGAGAAACCCGATATGTCAGCTGTCCTGGAAAGCACGCCCTCACATCTACGTGGCAATGGTCGCCCGGTAACGGAAGAACGAACGCTCGGTAACCTCAAGGTGAGCGGAACTATCCCTCCAGAGCTCGACGGGCGTTACATTCGCACCGGCCCCAATCCGATTACCGGTACAAGTCCTCACCCGTTTCTCGGTGACGGGATGCTGCATGGTATGCGCTTGCGCGACGGCCGGGCGGAGTGGTACCGCAACCGTTACGTGCAGACACCATTCATCACCAACCCTTCCACCGATGCGTTGGACATGTCGGTGATGTTGGATATGAAGTCATCTAAAGCGAATACCCATGTGTTCGGCCATGCGGGAAAATTTCTCGTACTGGAGGAAGGTCATTTTCCCTATGTTGTTGATGGCGATCTCGATACCGTCGGGCCGACAAATTTTGATGGTGTGCTCAAAGGATCCTTCACCGCGCATCCGAAGGTGTGTCCGCGCACTGGCGAAATGCTTGCGTTCGGCTATTCGGCGATGGAGCCGTACCTTCGGTACTTGCGCGTATCGGCGGAAGGCAAGCTTGTGCAGACGGAAAACATCACGGTGGGTGGGCCCACCATGATGCATGACTTCAACATCACGCAGAACTTCGCGATCTTCATGGATTTGCCGGCGGTCTTTAATCTGGAACTCGCGATGACGGGCGACCTGCCAATTCGATGGGACGATAACTACCCGGCGCGATTAGGCGTGATGCCGCGCAACGGCAACGACTCGCAAGTGAAATGGTACGACATCAACCCGTGCTACGTCTTTCACCCGCTGAACTCGTACGAAGACGGCGACAAGATTGTGTTGGATGTTGCCCGCTTCAGTCACATATGGCGCGAATCAGCGATGGACTTCCCACCACCAGAACTGTGGCGTTGGACGATCGATACCACTGCCGGAAAAGTGACTGAAGAGAAGATTGATGATCGGCCAGCCGAGTTCCCGCGAGTAGCAGACAGCGTGGTGGGAATGAAACATCGATACGGCTACCTGGCGGCAATGTCCCAAGCCGCAGATCCGATGGACGCATCCGGTGCGATTCTCAAATACGACCGAGAAACCGGCGTGAGATCGGACATCGAATTCGGACGGGGGTGCGTTGGTGGTGAAGCCGTGTTCGCGCCCGCCGCGGATCCGAAGTCGGAAGATGATGGCTACTTGATGACCTATGTTTACGACGCCAACGTCGACAGCAGCAGGTTTATCATCATGGACGCGGCGTCCATGGACAATGAGCCGGTGGCATCCATCGATCTGCCAAGAATTCCAAACGGTTTTCATGGCAGCTGGGTGCCGGCTTCCGTAGCCGACTAGGGACGGACACTAAAGCTCCATGGTACCTGGCGTTACCAACAGTCCGCCCCGGGTACTCGTTGCAGGTGCGACGGGTTACCTCGGTAAGTACGTGACCCGCGAGTTCAAGAAGCGAGGCTACTGGGTTCGTGTGCTCACCCGGAGCATCGAACGCCTGGAGAAGGCTGGTCCGTTCACGGCTCCAGG
>NZ_JBATKE010000075.1:0-15466 GCF_049669105.1 Eudoraea sp. | reverse complement strand
GTAATGCTTTATCCAGCTTATCACTTAAATTATCAAACATCTTTTTATGTCAATTATGGCGAAGTGCAAATTTAATAATAACAATGGGATGATGGAAGACTGAAGAAAGAAATATAAAAGAGAAAAGGGTAACTTCAGTTAGAAGTTACCCTTTTCAGCAAAATAGGGGGGCAAATAAGGTATTTTAAATATTTTTCCCGTTAAGGATTTGTCTATTGTCTTTCAAAAATCAGTGTACTCACTTTTTCTGTAGTACCGGCATTGTCACCGCTAACATCCTTAAGTACTATTTGAGTATTTGTTATAGAAACCAATTCCCAATCTTCAGTAAGCTCAGCAAGAGGATCTACATCTCCGAAATTCAGGTATACTTTAAGTTTACCATCACTATTTCTAAGCACTCGCCACAGACCAGGATATGAGACACCCGTTTCTGAAAGTGTTGACGTTATTAGGTGATTTGCCATGAAATTGAAAGTATAACCAGCATAATTTCCGGTTTCATTCATATCACCGTCTTCATAAAGGGCAACCATCCAGTCACCACCCATCATAAAGTTTCTGATCTCAAGAACATCACCATCATTATTATTGTCATCACAAACTCTTTGCAATACCAATTCATAACCTATATCTTCAACTTCAAACTTCAATCTGTCATTTCTCAGGTCAGATAATGGCCATTCAAAACTTACTCCTGGTTCTGATCCCATGGTAATTGCCATCACAAGCCTTCCTTGTTCATTTGTAGTAATTTCCCATGTTCCTTGAGAAATAGTTTCACCTTCTCCAAGGGTTACAACACCTTCTGGCAAAAAGTTAAACTCATAACCCAGTAATCTGTCTATTTCCTCACCCTGATTTTTTACCTTTTTTATAACCCAGCTACATTCTTTCAGGATCTCTCTTAAGGTAGTAGGCTCGGTATTAAAAAGATCACAAGCTATATTCATTATAATCCTGTTTCCACCTTCGGCATAGAGTTTAATCTTACCTTCTCCTAGTTCGTATACATACCATTCCAGGTTAAAGTCAACCAATACATCAAACTCAAGTTTAATAAGTACCCCATAATCTGTAACTCGTGTACTCCAGGTTCCCATTATGTTGTTACCCATTCTATCTTTAACCGTAACACCACCATCTTCAGTAAAATTCATCAAGTATTCAAAGTACTGATCTGTCTGATTTACCTCATCTCTTACCACCTCATGAATCAACCATGGGCATTCTACCAATAGATTTTCTAATCGTTCCTGAGTAAAATCATCATCATTATAATCATTATCGTCATCCTCATCACATGCTTCTTTAGCCATTTCAAGTGCATTGGCCAGTTCAGCATTACTCCGTACTTCAATCTTTGTACCATCGTAAAGTTCCATAGCTAGAGGGAAGTCAATCCCGATTAGGTCATTTTCGTCCAGGCCGGCAAAAAATGTTCTAAGATCTTTATCAGACTCTACAGTAACAGAACCTGTTTCAACCTCATTGAGATCAAAAGTGTATATCGTAATTGGGTATACAAAATCTATACATTCTATGTCATCATCCTGTCCGCCTTCAATACAGTCCTTGGCCAAATCGCGTAATTGATCTATACCCTCAATTTCCATAGTGGTAAAATCAGCACGCGTAATAACTATTGGGAAAATAATCTCAAGAATATCTTCATCACCATCTAATTCGTCAAATATTTCTTCAATAAAGTGGAGGCCTTCTTTAGATTCTATGGTAATCGTAACTCCATTTGCCTTAACAGTATAAGGAAATTCAAGAGCGAAACAGCTTGCTCCATCTACAATATTATCGAAGGAGCCGTCATTGGAAGCAGTATTTTCTATAAGCTTCGCTGTAGACGAACTTGCAATTATAGTCTGCTGTTCATCTGGTTGTGGTAATTCTTCAAATGCTTCCTGACAGGCATTAAATGAAAATGCCATTACAAGAAGTAGGGTTTGCATTGAATATTTAAAAAACTTTTTCATAACGATTTGGATTTTTTTGTTGTTCGTACAACTTTAAAACAATTAGAATTTGAAATACCCTACTCCTTTTTTAATTTTTTTTAAAATATCTTTGGAACAGAACCAATTATAAGAACTTTAAAAATTATGGACAATGTATGCGAAGAGGAAGTGTTCAGCAGCCTTTTCAAAACCAATTCCAAAACGGTTTTTAACTATATATATTATAAATTCGGAAACGAAGAGAAAGCGTATGATGTAGTTCAGGAAGCTTTTGTTAAGTTGTGGGAGAACTGTGCTAAAGTAAGTCCTGAAAAAGCAAAGTCTTATGTGTATACTATAGCAAATAATCTTTATTTAAATGTTATCAAAGCGGAAAAGGTCCGTTTAAAGTATGCAGACAGGTCAAATAACACCTCTTATGAATCGCCGGAATTCTTGCTGGAAGAAAAAGAGTATAAAGAAAAGCTGGATCGAGCCTTAAATAGTCTTCCTGAAAATCAGAGAACCACTTTTTTATTAAATAGGATCGACGGCAAAAAATATGCGGAAATAGCGGAGATGGAGGGTGTAAGTGTAAAAGCTATTGAAAAGCGCATGCATCTGGCCTTAAAAGCACTAAGAGATCAAATAGAAGGTATTTAGCGGTCATGTCAGGGACTAAACTCCGGATGTTATAGAATTATTTTTAACCTTGAGGGTAGGGTTTTTTTAGAATTAATTGTTTTAATGTTATAAAGCTAGAAATCATGCAAGAAAATTACTTAGCAAAATGGCTGAATAATGACCTCACGGAGGAAGAACTCGCAGTATTTAAAAAATCTGCTGAGTATGCTTCTTATGAGAAGTTAATGGAGGTCAGTGGTACTTTGGAAGCACCGGATTTTGATATGGATAAGGCCTTGAATGATCTCAATAGTAAAAAGCTTAATAAAGATGTCAAAGTAATCAAGATGAATCCTATGAGAAAGTTATGGCGCGTTGCAGCTGCCATAGCAGTTATTTTTGTAGCATCTTACTTTTATATATCAACTTTAGATGAATCTGTTTCTACACAATATGCAGAACGCAATGAAGTAAGGCTTCCGGATAATTCTGAGATTATCTTAAATGCCGATTCCAGAATAACATATAGTGAAAAGAACTGGGAAAAAGAACGAAATATCTCTCTGCAAGGGGAAGCTTTCTTTAAGGTTGCTAAAGGTCAAAAATTTACGGTTGCTACACATGATGGTTTAGTTACCGTATTAGGTACTCAATTTAATGTTGAAAACAGAAAAGGATTTTTTGAGGTTACGTGTTATGAAGGCCTGGTAAGTGTCACTTTTAATGGTGAAGAAACAAAACTTCCTGCCGGGAATTCTTTTATAGCAATTAACGGTAATGTATTGAAAACAGAAACGCCTGTAAACACTACTCCTTCCTGGATGAGTAATGAAAGTACTTTTAAGAGTATCCCGTTGAATTATGTCCTGGATGAGTTTGAAAGACAATACAACGTTGAGGTTAAAACTCAAAATGTTAATCTTGAGCAATTATTTACCGGCTCTTTTAGCAACACAAACATAAATTTGGCGTTACAGAGTATTAGTACTCCTTCTCAGATAAAGTATGAATTAGAAGGGAACAACGTGCTATTCTATGCCGAAAACGCGCCATAATAGTATACTGCTTTTATACCTAATACTTTTGTTTGCCTTTTTTTCAGGCAGGGCACAGGTAGCGACCTTCCCAAAAAATATTAGTCTGGTTTCCTATATCCGTCAGTTAGAGGAAGATTTTGATGTAAAATTTTCTTACGTTGATGAGGACCTTCAGCCTTTACTGGTAGATACCCCTAAAGGTAATTCTCTTGAGGACATATTAAATGATATTCAGAATCAGACCCAATTAATCATCAAGAAGCTCAGTGAGCGCTACTATACGCTCTCCAAAAGCACTACGGTAGATATATGCGCATTTGTCCTGGATAATTACAGTGAGAATACCACTTCAGGAGCATCAGTAGAAGTATTGGGCAGCAGCATTTCGACGGTAACAGATATGAACGGCCGGTTTTCTCTAACTAATATTCCCAGGAAAGCCTCCATTCGAATAAAACATATAGGTTATAAACCAAAATACGTAACTGCTGAGGATCTGGTAAGTAAAAACCCCTGTACTACACTGTTATTCAGCCTAAACTACCAACAGTTGGATGAGGTGGTGGTCTATAAATTTTTGACCACAGGAATTACCAAACAAACGGATGGCAGTATTACCCTCAACACTGAAGACTTTGGTATTCTTCCGGGACTTTTAGAACCCGACGTTCTTCAAACCGTGCAAGCCCTTCCGGGAATAAAAAGTATAGATGAGACCGTGTCAGATATTAATATCAGAGGAGGGACAAACGATCAAAACCTTATTCTTTGGGATGATATTAAAATGTATCAATCCGGTCATTTTTTCGGATTAATTTCTGCCTTTAACCCTTATTTAACCGAACATGTTACCATAATAAAAGATGGGACCAGCGCCGAATATGGGGACGGGGTTAGCGGAATCATCAATATGCAATCGAAAAATAAAATTGCAGGCAATTTCTTTGGTGGAGCAGGCATTAACATGATTAGCGGTGACCTCTTTGGTCAGATTCCAATTTCAAACAAATTAGCGTTTCAATTCTCAGCTAGGCGTTCCATAACAGATCTAATTAACACGCCTACCTACAACCAGTTTGTTAAAAGAGCCTTTCAGGACACAGACATTGAGAGTTTTTCAGGCCAAAGCAATACCGATATCAATCAGGATGAAAAATTCTATTTCTATGATTTTACCGCTAAAGTATTATATGATATTAATGAGCAGCATAGGGCGCGATTTAGTTTTATTAATATTAACAACAATCTTGAATACACGGAATCGTCTGTAAGTTCATCAAGAACAGACCAGAGCAACTTGAATCAAACCAATCTTTCTTTTGGAGGAAATCTTGAAAGTAAATGGACAGACAGGTTCTCAACAAAGTTAAATGCTTATTATTCTAACTATAACCTTGATTCTGAGAACCGAATAAACAATGGACAACAAATTCTTGATCAAAGAAATGAGGTAATAGAGACCTCTATAAAATTAAATTCTAATTACGAACTCACTCCTACTTTAAACTGGCTCAATGGATATCAATTTTCAGAAGTTGGTGTCACCAATTTTACCGATGTAACACAACCACCTTATGAGAGCAACATCAAGGGCGTCATACGTACAAATTCGTTATACAGTGAAATTTCCTATGCTTCGCCTAACAAGAAATTACTTGCAAGAGGAGGTGGCCGTTTAAATTATATTGTAAATGTGAAATATTTTAATGAATTTATTATTGAGCCCAGATTGAACCTAAGCTATGAACTCTATCCAAACCTTCAGTTAGAAGTAAAAGGTGAATTTAAAAACCAGACTACCAATCAAATAATTGATTTGGAACAAAATTTTCTTGGGATCGAAAAAAGGCGCTGGATGTTATCAAACAATAAGAATGATACGGTTCCCGGAAATCCAAATTTGCCCATTGTAAAAAGTAAACAAGGATCTATGGGAATTAACTATGATAAGGGACAATGGTTTGTTGGTCTGGAAGGGTATTATAAAGAAGTAAATGGCATCAGTACGGCAACTCAGGGATTCCAGAACCAAAATCAGTTCAATGGTGAAATTGGAAAGTACGATGTGAAAGGTTTGGAATTTTTGATAAACCACAAAAACAATCTTTTCAGTACGTGGTTGAGCTATGCCTATAATTTAAATAATTATACCTTCGAGGACATCGTCCCTAATGTTTTTCCTAATAATCTGGATATACGGCATACGCTAACCTTTGCAAGCACGTATACCTATGAAAATCTAAAAATTGGAATAGGAATTAATTACAGAACGGGTAAACCTTTTACAAAGCCCCAGGAAGGAGCAGACGGAATTGATTTTACAACTTTTCCAGTATCCATTAATTATCAGGAACCAAACAGCAGCAGACTGCCTGATTACCTTAGAGCAGATGCTTCTGCCATTTACGATTTCAATTTGAGCCATAAAGTCAAGGCCGCTGTTGGAATCTCTCTTTTAAATATTCTCAATAAGAACAACATTCTAAATACCTTTTACAGACTTAACGAACAGGATGAAGTGGAGAAGATTGAAAGTATCTCACTTGGCTTTACACCTAATGTGAGCTTCAGAATACGTTTCTAATTTTTATTCAGCCCGGATATTACCAGGACATGGGGAAATGTGATTGCCGCAAGGAATGAGAATAAAAAGGGAATAAATCCATCACTGCTTCCATCAATAAAAAAAAACAAAATCACAAGTGTACTTACCGACGCTAACCAATAAATCAGAGATGATCTCACATATTTTATAAAGTGTTTTCTGGACAAATCACCATACAAATAAGTGATCTGGTCTCCAAGAGATGGTATAGCGTGCCATAAAATAAAAAATATGGCGAAAGCCCAAAGCAGAGAAGCGGTATTAAAAATAATGAAGAACACAAGTAAATAAAATAATTCAAGAAAAATATTGGTATTACTTTGTTTATATTTTGTTAGATATAATACTACAAAGACAAAAAAGGATATTCCTAGTATTATCTGGTAATATCCATTGTTAATATAGATTCCAATGATGTCGAAAATAATATCACTCACCTCTGTATTATGAGCTGCAAACAGTAGAAAAAGAATAACAAGTCCGTAAGCAGTATAAAAGAAGATTAAGAAAAGTGGATTGCCACTAATTTTTGAGATCCAATGCTGTTCACCAAAATGGTATGCACTGAAAAGAATAAATAAACCCAATGCAATGCTTGGGAGTAAATAAAACAAGCCTGCTACGCTAAGAACAAAAAAGATATAATAAGCAAGTATTCGCAAAAAATCATAGGGTTTAGATTTCTTTTTAGCTTCAACCTGTAGCAATTTAATGTCATTAGCACCATGAAGCATTCCAAAGGAAAGGATAAGAATATAAGCAAGTAAATTTTCTATGTCATGCTCAAAATATACCGCTAGCCACAGTGAAAAAAAGGTAGCAATAAGCGTTGCACCTTGCAACTTCGTAAAATCTACCCCTTTGTTTTGAATATTATCCAATATTGTTTAATTATTTTAACATATTATTAAACACTATCTGTTTAACTTTTAATTAGTTTTGCTAAACAAAATTAACTAAATAAATTGATATGGAAAATTTTTTATTAACATTCCCAATGGTTGCCAAACTAGCCACCAATGACTATGTTGGCTTCACATTTTTTGTAGGTTGTATGGCTATGATGGCTGCATCAGCCTTTTTCTTTTTGTCAATGAACAGTTTTGACAAAAAATGGAGAACTTCAATCCTTGTTTCAGGATTAATTACCTTTATCGCTGCAGTGCACTACTGGTACATGCGTGATTATTGGGCAGACTTTGGAGAATCCCCCACTTTCTTCCGTTATGTAGACTGGATCCTTACCGTCCCTCTGATGTGTGTGGAATTCTTTTTAATCCTAAAAGTTGCGGGAGCTAAAAGATCTCTTATGTGGAGACTTATTCTTCTTTCCGTTATCATGTTAGTTACAGGTTATTTGGGAGAAGCAGTTTACAGAGATGCTGCCTGGTTGTGGGGTCTTATTTCTGGTATCGCCTACTTCATAATCGTTTATGAAATATGGTTAGGTACTGCGAAAAAGCTCGCCGTTAAAGCGGGAGGACCTGTATTACAGGCCCACAAAATGCTTTGCTGGTTTGTATTGGTAGGATGGGCAATATACCCCTTAGGATATATGGCTGGAACTCCTGGATGGTATGAAGGTATCTTTGGCGGACTTTCTATGGACGTTGTATACAATATCGGAGACGCTATCAATAAAATTGGTTTCGGCTTAGTAGTATATAACCTTGCAGTAGTTGCAACTTCGGAGAAAGCCTAAGAGAAATAAAATATTTGGAGATGTGCTCTGCACATCAAAAAAAGACCGTCTGTAAGGCGGTCTTTTTACATTCTTACAGGCACTTGTATACCAAGCAGCTTAAAAGCAGATTTAATTACCTCTCCCACTTTCTTTGCAAGCTGTACTCTAAATACCCTTATCTCTTCCTCTGATTCACCTAATATAGAGACCTGTTGATAAAATGAATTGAACTCCTTTACCAGATCATAAGTATAGTTGGCAATTAAGGCCGGGCTGTAATTTTCAGCGGCAAGTTTTACAGTATCAGGATAGATTTCCAATAGTTTTATTAATTCCTTTTCTTTTGGATGTAGCCCAACACTCTCACCTAGTTTTTTTACAAGATCATTTGCACCCAGGTTTGCTTTGCGAAGAATAGATTGAATCCTGGCATAAGTATATTGAATAAAGGGGCCCGTATTTCCTTGAAAATCAACCGATTCCTCAGGGTTGAATAAGATTCGCTTTTTTGGATCAACCTTTAATATATAATACTTTAATGCTCCGAGGCCAATGATGCGATATAGTTTTTTTCTTTCTTCTTCAGAGTAATCATCTAGTTTCCCCAATTCCTCAGAGATTTGGGCAGCAGTATTGGTCATTTCGTCAATCAGATCATCCGCATCAACCACAGTACCTTCCCTGCTTTTCATTTTCCCCTCCGGCAAGTCTACCATTCCATAACTCAGATGGTATAAATGTTGCGCCCAGGAATAACCGAGTTTCTTTAGGATTAGGAACAATACCTTAAAATGATAATCTTGTTCATTACCCACGGTATATACCATTCCTCCAATATCCGGAAAATCTTTTACACGCTGAATAGCAGTGCCAATATCCTGTGTCATATACACCGCTGTGCCGTCTGCCCTAAGAACAATTTTCTCATCCAGTCCCTCATCAGTGAGGTCTATCCATACACTCCCGTCTTCCTTCCTGTAAAATACTCCATTCTCTATCCCTTCGGCAATAACATCTTTCCCCAACAAATAAGTCTCACTCTCGTAATAGAGTTTATCAAAATTTACTCCCAAATTTGCGTAAGTCTCATCAAAGCCTGCATACACCCAGCTATTCATTTTCTTCCAAAGCTTCACTACTTCAGCATCTCCGGCTTCCCATTTGCGAAGCATTTCCTGGGCTTTTAGAAGCACTGGAGCTTCACGTTCGGCCTCTATTTTATCCTTTCCGGCCGCCAAAAGCTTCTCCACTTCTTCCTTATAGACCTTGTCAAATTTTACGTAATACAAGCCGGCCAATTTATCGCCCTTTAATCCCGTACTCTCAGGAGTTTCACCGTTCCCAAACATTTGCCAGGCAAGCATACTTTTACAGATATGAATACCCCGGTCATTAATGATCTGTGTTTTATATACCCTATTCCCGTCAGCTTTTAGAATTTCTGCCACAGAATAACCGAGTAAATTATTCCGGATATGACCAAGATGCAGCGGTTTATTGGTGTTGGGTGAAGAATATTCAACTAAAATGGCATTTCTATCCTGCTCTGGCTTGCGGCCATAACTTTCATCATCCTTTATGGAATTAAAAAAAATCTTGAAGTAATTATCAGTAATTACTAAGTTTAAAAATCCCTTTATAACGTTAAATTCCTTAACCTCATTTAGTTCCTTCTCCAAATAGGTGCCTATTTGAATTCCAATTTGCTCGGGATTACCCTTTATATAGCGAAGCATGGGAAAAACGACTACGGTAATATCTCCCTTAAAATCTTTTCTGGTAGGTTGAAATTCAACAGAGGGTAATGTCATATCATACAGAGAAGCTACTGCCTCTATCACCTTATTCTCGATAACCTCCTGAATATTCATAAAATTTCCCCAATTAAGGCTGCAAAACTAATGAATTTTTAGACTTTTATAGCTCGTAGCCTTTGGTGTTTACAAAAATATGGAGTTTTCGTCAACTTTATTGAAAATTGCTACATTCTGGAAGTACTGTCATTGAAAATAATATCAAATAAAATTAAAACCATGCTGGTAAACGTTTCCTATAATAACAGCGATCTTACAAGGAGAATTGATAGTGAAGTAGGTAAGCCTTTTACGTTAAAAGAACGTTGGGCGATGAATGGAATAGGATCTCCCAAACTATTTATAACCGAAACCAGTATAGAAATTGGAAATCTCCTTCTTTTAGATAATAATTTAAATAGTTGTAACGTGGAAATGCGTCCAAAAGGGATAATTGTGCGATTCCGATCTCTTTTAGAGACCTATGCACTGGTAATTCCATATTATAAACTTACCATCTATAAAGGTGATTTTGCTATATATTCAATCTTTCGCGACCATTACTTTATAAAAGTGAAATCAGATACCAAAGCTATTCAGAAGTTCTTTAAAAAAATACTGGATTTTAAAGCAGACAATCTACCAACCTCTATTGAAGATTTATAACCGATGAAAATACTAATAACCGGAGCTAACGGATATATTGGAATGCGTTTGTTACCCCTGCTGCTGGATGAGGGCCATGAAATAATATGTGCCGTTCGCAACAAGGAACGTCTTTCCATAGATGCTGAGATGCGTGCTAAGCTTACAATTATTGAAATCGATTTTTTAGACGCTGTTGAGGAAGGAAAAATACCAGTAGATATTGATGTCGCTTATTTTCTAATTCATTCCATGAGCACATCCACCCGAGACTTTGATGAAATGGAAGCGAAGACGGCCCATAATTTTAACAGCTACATAAATAAAACCAAGGCAGAACAGGTCATTTACCTAAGCGGTATCGTAAATGATGAAAACCTGTCAAAGCACCTGTGGTCAAGGAAAAATGTTGAGGAGATCTTATCTGAAGGAGAATTTAACCTTACTGTACTCAGAGCAGGGATTATAATAGGATCTGGGAGCTCGTCTTTTGAAATACTTCGGGACCTCTGTGAAAAGTTGCCGGTCATGATTACACCTAAATGGGTGCTCACAAAAACCCAGCCTATTGCCATTAGAGATGTAATGCAGTTTCTGACTGGTGTACTGGGCAACAGAAAAACATATAATCGATCTTTTGACATTGCCGGCCCAGATGTCCTTACCTATAAGCAAATGCTACAGCGATACGCTCGGATAAGAGGCTTCAAAAACTGGATTATTACTGTTCCCGTAATGACCCCTAAGTTATCTTCTTATTGGTTGTATTTTATTACTTCAACTTCCTATAAATTGGCTTTAAACCTTGTGGACAGCATGAAAATTGAGGTGGTGGCAAAGGACAACCAACTGGAACAATTATTGGGGATAAAAACACATACTTATGAGGAGGCGATAGATATGGCGTTTATAAAAATTGAACAAAACCAGGTTGTAAGCAGCTGGAAGGATAGTATGATTAGCGGAAGATTAAATCAAAATCTGGGCAAGTTTATCCAGGTACCTAAATACGGTGTTCTTAAAGACGAGAAAAAACTAAAAGTGCAGGATACGGAAGCGGTTTTAAAAAATATATGGAAGATTGGTGGAGATAATGGTTGGTACTATGGCAATTGGTTATGGAGGTTGAGGGGGTTTATAGATAAACTAATAGGTGGTGTCGGACTAAGACGCGGGCGTACACATCCTGATAAAATCTTTCCAGGAGATGTCCTGGATTTTTGGCGAGTTCTATTAGCCGATAAAAAAAACAAACGACTTCTGTTATTTGCGGAAATGCGTTTGCCCGGGGAAGCCTGGTTAGAATTTAGAATTGATGAAGACAGTGTATTGCATCAGACGGCTACCTTTAGGCCAAGAGGGCTAAAAGGCAGGCTATACTGGTATAGTGTACTACCTTTTCATTATTTCATTTTTGGAGGAATGATAAAAAATCTGGCAAAAGCATAATTAATTATAAAAATCAGTAACGTTTTATAAGGTTGCTTCGTCTTAGATGAAATATTAATCAAGAATATTACTTATGAGCAAACCCATATCTAACATTTTTATTTACATATTCCTGCTTGCTTCTATATCATTACATGGCCAATCTATTTCCTCCAGGGTAGTAGACACCAAAACAAACGAAGGTATTCCGTATGCAACGATTCAATTTGCGGAGCATCGAGGTATTATCACGAATGAGGAAGGCAGGTTCAGTATAAATCTGAACCCCAGGCTGGAACAGCAAGATTCCATCTATATATCCAGTATGGGTTATAAAAAAACAGCTATCCACTTTATGGCTGTTTTGGATAGTGTCATATATATAGAACCAAAGGCTATTGAACTAAATGAAGTATATCTATTTAACAATGATCTCAGTGTTGATGAAATCATTGAAAAAGTGAAAGAAAATTTACCGATAAACTACAATAGAGAACCCATAAAACAGCGCTTGTTCTTTAGGCAATCCAGCCTGAATACCATGACGAAGCTGGATATTGAGTTTGAAAAATCGACCATTGAAGAGCTTAATAAAAAATTTCTGGATAGTGTGATCTCCATTTTGCCAAGAAATGCGTCCTACTATACAGAAAGTCTGTGTGATTTTTACAGAAAACCAGACGAGCACCGCTTATACATAGAAAAGGCTGCTGAATTGTACGATAAAAATAATGAAGGTTCTATGGAAGCTCTTTCGGCTAAATTAGAGCGTATTTTTAAAGAAAATGTAAAACCCGATTCCTATTTAAAAATAAAATCGGGCTGGTTTGGTCAAAAAGTCGAGTTAGATTCAATATTCGATTCTTCAGACGAGACTGCTGCGATAGAAGATGAGCTCAAAGATCAGGGTAATAAACATTTTCTGTCATCCAAAAAAAATCAACTGCATGATCTTTATTCTGAACTTTTCTATAATGATAAGACCAAGCTAAATTTTATTGACAAATCTAACCGTTATGAATTTAGATTAAAAGGATTTACAGCCATAGAAGACGAAGGCGTATATGTGATAGCATTTGATCCAAAAAGGTCGGAAGACTTTAGAGGAACAATCTATGTAAACATAGAAGATTTTGCAATAATGCGAATAGACTATGAGAACGTAAATTCATTGAAAAGGATAAAATTATTGGGATTCTCCTATGAAGAAATCACCTATAAAGGAACCACTATTTTCAGTAAGGGAAGCAATAATAAGTACGATTTACGATTTATTGATAAGGTATTCGGTCGTAAAATGGGTGTAAGAAGGCCTTTGAGTGTAATAGAGAAAAACAAGTATGTAAAGGGAAGAAGGAAGCAAAATGAATTGTCTATGGAGCTGGATATTATTAATTTCAATACAGAAAAATACGAATTGGTTGTCTTTGATTCCAAGCTAATAAGCACTGGGGAATTTTCTAATTCAGTTGAAAATGAAACTGTTAAAGCCACATACCTTTCCAGTTACAATCCTGAATTCTGGGAAGGATATGATATTATGGAACCTAATAAAGCTATTCGAGAATTTACAGTTTCTGATAAATAAGCTGTATTTGTTAAAATAATAAGACCTGGTGGAATTGGGCGAATAGGATCCGGATTAATATTCCCGACAGACCGGTCATTTTATTAGGTCATTCCAAACCGCATATTGGCGTCCTTGTGGCGGTTCAAAAATTACTTTTTATAACATCTTTGCCCTTTTTATGGTAATTGGGATAACTTTATTCATGAAAGATGTAATAAACAAGAATTAGTGAGGCTAAAGCGTTTTAAAATTAAGGTCTTGGTAAAAATACCTCTGCCATCATACAGCGTGCGCTACCGCCGCCGCAGGTCTCAATGGTATCTAAAGTGCTATGCACTATAGGGTTATACTTTTCCAAAATACTAATCTGATCCGGTCTGAGGCTGTTATAAGCCGCAGAACTCATTACCAGATATCGTTGATCTGACGCTCCAGCAACCTGAAGCATATTTCCTGCGAAGTGATGCATTTGTTCCTCAGTGATGTTAATGATTTCTTTCCCGTCTTGTTTAAGATGATCTACAACGTTTTTTCTTTCTTTCTTATCATCTATAGATTCTAAACAAATTACGGCATAGGACTCTCCCAAACACATCATAACATTGGTATGATATATAGGTAATCGCTCTCCATTAACAGATTGATTTGCAGTAAAAATAACAGGAGTACATTCGAAGTCTTCACAAAACTCAATTACCAATTCTTCATGCGCCCGGTCAGAAAGTGCACAATACGCTTTTTGATTTACACGGTCCATTAAAATACTTCCTGTACCTTCCAAAAAAAGTCCTTCTTTTTCCGCAGAAGTATAGTCTATTATATTCTCTATCAGGAAACCATTGGCTTCAAGAATATCAAGTATATCTTCTCTTCGCTCCTTTCTGCGATTTTCGGCGAACATCGGATAAATGACTACCGTACCATTTGAATGAAAAGAAATCCAGTTGTTTGGAAAAATTGAATCGGGTGTATCAGGCTCAGGCGTATCCTCAATTACGATAACCTCAATTCCTTTAGCCCTTAAAACATCAACAAAGGTATCAAACTCCTCTTGTGCCTTTAGGTTAATTGTACTGTTTTTGAGGTCGATATCTTCCATAAAATAGTTATTCACCGCGGTCTGTTCGTTCATGCGAAATTGTACCGGGCGAATCATCAAAATGGTGTTGGTAATCTGTTCCATTAGCTACTTAAAAATTCAGGATAAAAGTAACCAATTCGCAAATCATTTTGCTACAAATTTCAACTTATGGTATAGCAATATTATTAGGCAAAAGAAATTAATCCTAAATCAAATTCTTAAACAGAAGTGCCAAAAATTAAAAAGAGGAAAAAGAAACTTTCAAAGGGCAAATTCAAACGATCAAACCTTGTAGCCAATTAAGAATTATAAGAATGTGCAGAACAAAAGTATTAGTCCCGGACTAAAGGCATGGTACTGCATCTTAACAACCCGCCTTGCTTAGAGACCTCGGCATATGGTATTTCCTCCACGGTAAAACCCTGATCTCTAAGCCAATTATTCAACCTTGTAAAATTTCTCTCGGAGACAATAACATCCGGACTTATGGAAAATACATTGCTAAACATGTGATACATTTCATCGCCGGTGATTTCAAAGATATTTTCCCTGCCAAAATGTGAAACCAGCCATTCATATTCTTCTTCGATCAGGAAGCCATTTTTATGAATGATGGCCTTATCATGTCCAATGGGTTGAAAACAGCAATCGAGATGCAGGGCGTTTTCCTTTGGATTACTGATAGACTTACGCAATTCAAAGGATTTAACCTTTTTGTGAGGAAACATCTTTCTGATGTATTCCACACCCTCCCAATTGGTTCTTGCCGTAATATAATCCGGGTAATCATGACCGGTATAGGTGCCAATAAAAATGTATTCTTTCCATGGCATTACATCCCCGCCTTCTATATGAACTTCCTCCGGTGGATATAATATGTTTTCCAGGGCAATAAATTCAAGAACATGAAGAATGGCCTGAAATTCCTCTTCCCTATGAGGAAGTATATTGGCCTTGATGAGTTTATCCTCTATAACAAATGCAATATCCCTTGAAAAAATCTGGTTACAATCAGCTATTATCTCAGGCCTGTAAACTTCTACACCATAT
>NZ_JBATKE010000074.1:0-5696 GCF_049669105.1 Eudoraea sp. | reverse complement strand
CAACCCCATATACTTCCAGACCATCAACAATAGCGGCTTCACGGGAGTTTGTTTTGGGAAGAATAAACCCTTTAAACCCTTCTTCCCTGGCTTTAAGGGCAATGGGCAGCGCTCCTTTTATGGGTTGCAGGCTCCCATCCAGGGAGAGTTCTCCCATTATAATATAACGCTCCAGCTGCTCCGCCAAAATCTGGCCCGAAGCGGAAAGAATACCTAGGGCTAGGGTGAGGTCATAAGCCGAGCCCTCTTTTCTTAAATCGGCAGGGGCCATGTTTATGGTGATTTTTTTTCCGGGAATTTTATAGCCGTTATTGAGTAAGGCAGCTGCAATTCTGAAATTACTTTCCCGGATGGCATTGTCGGGCAGACCAACCAAATGATAGCCTATTCCCTTATCCACATTTACTTCTACCGCAATGGTAGTTGCTTCTACTCCAAATACAGCACTACCATAGACTTTTGAAAGCATACTTTTATATCTATGCTATAATTTATTTGATAAAAAGAACATAGATAAAGAACTTTGCTGCATAAAGACTGCGGACAAAGTAGAATCTCATAAATAAAAAGTATGTATGGTTTAATTTTCTTTAGGTGAAAACTGCAGTAAAGACTTCGAAGTAGTCATAATTTCCTCCTTATTCATCATCATTTTCCTGAATTCATTGTTATTGAACAACTTTGTCTGATATATTTTTTGTGGGAAAAGATGTTAAGGTATTAGAAACTTACAATGTTTTGATAAATTAATTAACCCTTATTGACTTAATAATAGACACCGGTTCACCACTATTGGTAAAGCCTTCTAATCGTATTTCAAAGTCTCCTAAGACATCTGATGTATAAAACTCTAATTCCAAGGATTCCTCGTGCACCTGTACTAATGGATTCCAATAAATCTGATGCCTGAAATCCGGAATTCTCGCTGTAGCGTCTAATGATTCCAAATCGTACTTCTGTTTAAAATAAAATTTCTTTGGTAAAGGTTTGAATAGTTTATGACGTAAGGTTTCTGCTTCAACTAAATTCTTCCATAGTTTCCCTTCAAATGTAACAATATCCAATACACCTTGAAATACTTGTGGACCTAATATGTATTTATCCCGAATCACCTGGATCTTTGCTACCCTCCCCGCATCCATATTAAGCAATTCATCTTGCTTTTTAACCCTGAAACCATCGATTATAATTAAGGGTTCAAATCCTGACAATTCCTTGTCAGGGTCATTAGGGCGCACTTGAATCTGTTCTTCACCATTTCCTGTTTTTTTTATCCATACCCCTTGAAGAATCTCAACAATGGTTTCCCTAACAGTTGAAAATCTTGTGTAATTATCCAAGTCATACTCCATACCTGTAAATCCATAAAAGGAAGATCTTTTTTCCGGAACTTTTATACTATCCGGCATAAAAGAGAAGTAATTGTTTTCAATTTGATTATGAATACTTCGTTCCACAAGAACTGGTTTGATCTCCTCTTCCAGTCTAAATTTATTGAAGGATATTTTTGAAACATCCAAGGGTTTGGGAGTATCCATCAAGATAGTATATTTGTCATTATCCTCCAATAATTGCAATATGGCCTCATCTCCTTCATAACTTTCGTTAAGTGTAAAGTAAAATTGTCCCTTGCTATTTGTAGTTACAACTTTAAATATATAATCCTTGCCGGGAACTGATATTGCTATCCTTATTTGAGCTACTCCCATTTTGGGATCAGTTGCTACAACTTTTCCTGAATACAATTCACCCCGTATTTCAGGCAAAATCATTACCACATAGTCTTCATTTGATGCTGTATTATCATGCAAGTACTGATCAGCAAACTCTTTTGCCGATGGCCTATTACTTGCCTTTAATTTGTATAGCTTTCTTACTGACAGTGAATAACTGCCGTTGCCTATTGATGGCTTCTGATTTCGAATAGTGAGCCGAATCTTTTCCCGCTTTTTAAAGTTAAATTTATTAATAGACATATTAATACTTGTGACTTCTTTCTGATTGTCAAATACGCCTAATTTCCTTTTGACAGAATGCTTTGAGTTTATACTGTCTTTAATTTCCTTCATTAATATCTTCTGATCATTTGTATACGGGTTTACAATGGTCAAATCTGCTTGAAAATAATCACTTTGTTCACCATTACGCATTAATCTGGTATATCCAAGAAGTTTATAATTTCCGGAGGGGATGGAAGTGGGAATAAAAAAGTCTCCTTGCGCCCTACCGTTGTCTAAGCTCAATTTGTGGTGAAATATTACGTTTCCCGTACTGCCTATAAGTTTTACGTAGCTTATGGTACTATAATTACTGTAAGTTTGGGATCGCCTATTTAAACAAAAAACACTGTAATATAAATATTCCCCAGTTAGCAAAAAAGAGCTGTTGTAGTCTATATAGATGGTCTCAAGAGGGGAATTAGTTTTATTATATGGAGTAATTACATCAGACTGACCAAGCATGTCGCCACGACCAAAAAGTAATAGGCTACAAATTAGAATAAGTTTACTTATTATATTCATTACACAAAGTTAATCTTCCCAAAATTCAGGTTCTATATTGCTACCCAGAACTGTACAATTACCGCAGGCCGGTGGTGCAATCGTATATGAGTTAATTCCTCCAAAAAATCCTTCTTCATAGCTAATTAGTTTATACCCCTGATTAAGCAGTCTTTGGATAACAGAAAATTCATTTGGGTTGGGACTCGGTGAAGTCGTCACAAAATCAGTATCCGGATTGCAGGATACAAAGTAAGGAGGATTATTCCCATCTTGAAAAATATCTCTAAAATTAAAGAAAATACGTTTATCACTCACAGATGCTACTTCAAAGATTCCAATAACATTTTTATCCGGGTTTTCAATGGCTTCGATATTTCCTTCTACAAATCCCGGCTGCAATTGGGAAAATACACTCTCCAGATCAGAAATCCTAGATAGGGTTTCATAATAAGAATAGGCTTCTTGAGAATGTATAAATTGCTTTACCAGAATACTATATCTAGATTTGAGAATGGGATTATCTCTGGCTATTAAATGTACCTGAATATTCTCCACCTTATTTTGGCTTAGATTGTTCGCACTTGAAAGTATTATTCTATTAGAACCTATGGTATTATAACAGACTCTTTCCTCTCTTGTTTTTACTATAGTATCTAAAACCGGTGGATTTTCAGAAACTACCACCAGGTCCAAATTAATTGCAAATGGAGTGATTATCTGATAGGTTTCTTCATATTCATACCTGAAGAAGGTACTATTACTATCAGAACCAGTACCATCTACAAGGATAGCCACCCCATCTGTACCATTCGCATTTGTGATTCTTTCTGCCCTAATCTCCTCTATTTGACCTGTTCCTGTTAATGTTACGTTCCCAGATTTATACGACCCACCCTCAGAGGTTTCAATAGACAAGGCGTATTCTCTGCCAACTTCAGCCTCAAATTCTGAGTTAGAAACATAGACCCCGGGTGCTGACTCTGAAAATGAATACGTATTGGCAACATTATCGGTAACCTGAACAATAGCATCCGTTTCAGGTTCAATTTCATTATTCTCTAATGGAGTCGTTTTTGAAAGCAGTATTTGTTGTTTTCTTAATTCATCTGTAATTATCGCTTCTACCACTAAAATTTCTTCAAACGTTTGAGTAACCGGTTCAAAAGTTTCAATACAACTGGTAATTATGAGCAATATTGGAGCCGCCAGAATCTTCCGGTAACATGAGGATTTTAATCGATCTAAAAATATAGGATTCACCGGCTCAAAATTTAAAATTGTAGGTTATAGAAGGAACAGGAATCGTGAAAATAGAAGTCTGTAAAGCTTTTATCTTCCCTTGTTCTGACACAAAAAACACAGAATATGGATTGTTTCTCCCCAATACATTGTATATCGAAAAAGTCCAAAAACTATGTGCCAATTTATTTTTTTTATGATTTCCTTCTACATTAAATCCAATATCTAACCTATAATAATCAGGAATCCTAAACTGGTTTCTGTCGCTAAAGGCAACAAATTGTGAACCATTAAAGGTAAAATTACCGACCGGAAAGGTTACGGGCCTTCCTGTTTGATATACAAAGTTTGTAGAAAAGCTAAACCGTTTTGTAAATTTATAATTGGCCACGATACTAATATCATGTGGTTTATCATAATTAGAAGGAAAAAACATTCCATCATTGACACGTTCTTCATTAAATTCACTGTCAAATTTTGTAAAAGACCTGGAATAAGTATAACCGAACCATCCATTAAGTTTTCCAAAGTTCTTTCTTATCAAAAACTCCAACCCATATGCTTTTCCTTGTCCCTGAAGCACCTCCGTTTCAACATTTTCATTTAGTAAAATCTGCGAACCTGTTTTAAAATCTAAAATATTATCCGATGTTTTATAGTACCCTTCAAGACTCAACTCATAAATATTTTCCTTTAAATTTTTGAATAAACCAATTGCGTATTGATTTGACTGTTGAGGCTTAATGTTTAAATCAGACAATATCCAGGTATCAATAGGTGATGCTGTAGTATTATTGGTTAGCCTGTGAATGAACTGGTAGGAATTATTAAATGATGCTTTTATTGAAAAATCTTCCGCCAGCAAGTACCTTGCGGAAATACGGAACTCTGGGCCTCCATAAGTTTCTATTACTTCATTAGTACCATATTCTGTTGTGGCAATTACTGTTTCCGATGACTTGGGTTGTCCTTCTTGATAGGTGTTTTGGATGCTGGGACCCAATGCGTTAAAAACGGAAAATCGAATACCGGCATCAACAGAAAGCTTTTTGGTGATATCTATATCACCAGAAATAAAGACAGCTGACTCCAATCCCCGCTCTTTAGCTATCTCAACAGGTGAAACCAATGACTCGTCCCCAATTGGCCTTAAACTCCCCGGTTCAATAGTGTAAAGTTTACTTGCAATACCATAATCCAAAACAAATCTGGTACTTATTAATCTCCTAAGCTTTAGCTTAAGACCTGTTTCATTTATCTTATAACCTAGCTTAAAATTGTCGCTGGAATTGCCCTTAAATTGTATGTCAAAATCATACTGACTATTGGCTATTGTAAGATTTAAATTATTCTTATTATTGATCCTATGGTTCCAATTTAATGTAAATAGCCTATTCTCATATATAAACAAGGAGTCTGACGTGATGCTAAAATCGTCTCTACTAGTGTAAGCTGTTCCCTTTATTTGGTTGTTCTCATTAATCTGATGTTCATATGTAGCGGTAAAATCATAAAAGGAAGCTTCACTTCTATTTAGGGATTCTTCATCTAAGGATCTTAGGATCCAATTAGCATATGCTCCTCTCCCCGCAATCATTAATGATGACTTATCTTTAACAACAGGTATTTCTAGTGCAAGATTTCCGGTTACAGGACCAATTGAGCCTTCGCCAGAAAGTTTATCTGTAGTCGCCTTTTTAGTTTTTAAATCAAAGACTGAGGAAAGTCTTCCACCATACTCAGCGGGAATGCTGCCCTTATAAATTTCTACTTGTCCAAGGGTAAAACTATTCAAAGCTGAAAAGATTCCAAAGAAATGTTGTGGACTATATATGACTGCGTTATCAAAAAGAAATAGATTCTGATCCGTCTTGCCACCTCTGACATTAAAACCGGATGATCCTTCACCCGCAGTTGAAATGCCCGGTAAACTTGTAGCCACTTTTAAAACGT
>NZ_JBATKE010000073.1:0-47776 GCF_049669105.1 Eudoraea sp. | reverse complement strand
GCCTTACTCATTCATATATTGGCGGATTTAATCGATTGTTACTTCTTGTTATCGGAGGCGAATTGAAGACAGGACCGCATAGTGGTCAGAAAGTCTCAATTCAAAGTTTTGATGTGTCATTACTTTCATGGTCTTATCCGCTAAAATAAAGTCGATCCGAAATGGAACTACCTTTAAGTCAAAAGTTTTTCCAAAACCAGTACCTTTTTCGTCAAATGTATCCTGCATTTCACCTTTGGCAATACGATACACATTTGAAAATGGTGTATTGTTAAAATCCGCACAAACTATGGTCCTGAAAGGAGATTCTTTCCTGTGTTTGTCAAATAGTTGCACCTGCTCTTCATGTTTTACGAAGGTTTTTCTCATTTTACCATAAGCGCTAACCACGCGCTTCACGCTCTTAACCCGGGATGGACTAACGTTAAAGGATTGTAAGTGTACGTTATATACTCTAATGGAGTTGCCTTTATATTTAATATCCACATAAATGGCATTGTTAATAGTCTCGGGAAATTCGAGAGATCCATTTGCAATAATAGGATATTTTGAGAAAATAGCTTGTGTCGATTTATTTGAACCATATGGTGTTATATAATGAAAGTCATATCCAGGTAATAATTTTATTGCAGCTCTATTAAATTCCTGAAAACAGACTATATCAGGGTCTTGTTCTATGATAAAATTGATAATTTCATTCCCATTTAATTCACCTTTTATTAGACCAGTAAAGGTAAAAGCTCTAGTATTATAAGTCATTATGCTCAGGTCTTCATCCAGAGGCGATTTACTGGAAGAACCAAATCTATAAAAGGAGCCAAAAGTGAAATAAGAAATGAGAACAGCTAAAGATGACAGAACAAAAATCTTTTTTTTTCTAAATAGCCAATATAAAATAAATGGAATGTTTATGATAAAAGTTATTGGGACTACAAGGCCTAAAAAAGATAAAGGAAGAAATATCTTTACAGAAATATAGGGTGCCAGACATGACAATAAAAGAAGTACGCCTATTATCAAGTTTAAAAAAAAGGCTACTTTATCAAAAAATGATAATTCTCTCAACATTAGTCCTCTTTGCCAGCCTTAAACAAGAAATCCTTTTCCGATTTGGATAGGCTTTCATAACCGGATTTACTTATTTTATCGAGGATGGTATCAATTTTGCGTTGCTTACTTTCCCTGTCGTAATTCAAACTGGAAGCGCTATTTCCTTTTGCGCGACGATACACCGTTTTTAGAGGTGCTTTTTTTTCTTTCTTCTTAAAAAGATCTTCAATGCTTTCCAGGATTTTGATAAATCCTTCTCCTATATCTCTGCCTCTTAAAAGCTGTCTGGCATAAACATATCCCAATAAAGCCCCCCCCAAATGGGCAAGATGCCCCCCGGCATTTCCGCCGGATGGAATTTGAATTAAATCTACCAACACAAAGAAAACTCCAATATACCATAACTTTACATTGAAAATAAAGAGCCTTACCTCCTGGTTAGGAATATAGGTACATACAAATATTAATACGGCAGTTACACCAGCGGAGGCACCTATAAGTGCTGTATTGGTACTTAAAAGAGCAGGGAATACATTGTAACTTAGCAAAAAGACCAAACCACCCAATATGACTCCCAAAAAATAAACACTTGTAAATTTTTTAGGACCAAAAAGATTAAGGAAAATTCTCCCTGAAAAATAAAGCATTACCATGTTCCAAAATAAGTGCCAAATACCTCCATGGAAAAAGGAATAGGTTACCAGAGACCAGGGTTGAGAAATAAAGTCGATAAAATCTTTTGGCAGTTCAAACCATTGGAGCAATGAATTGGAAGGCATCCCCATTAAGAAAGTAAATAATCCGTTTATTATAAAAACAAATACATTTACTGCAATTAATTTTTCTGCTATACTAAGCCTTGCATATTGATATTTTAAATTTCCAGAATTCATTCTAGTCCCATCGGTTTTTATTATACTGATTTTTTTTCCAGTACCACATCATTAGAAATCCAAAAAGGGCTCCGCCTACATGGGCAAAATGAGCAATTCCATCCCCAAATATGGAATAGCCGGTAACACCTGAAAACAAGTCCAGGCCTATTAATACAGGAATGAAATATTTTGCTTTAATAGGAACAGGCAGGAAGATAAGGAATAATTCACTATTTGGATAAGACATTCCAAAAGCTACCAATATTCCATAGATAGCTCCCGAAGCACCTACAGCCGGCGTATTATATGCACTCAAAAAATTATCTATAACACTACGCGGCGCGTAATTATACCAGTCCGGACTATATTGGCCGCCAGAAATAATTTCGATTATCTGACTTTTCTCTATTCCCGAATTCACAAGGGCCTCAATTCCCTGATTGAAATAATAATAATTTACACCAGAATGTATCAGTGCTGCACCAATTCCCGCTGAAAAATAAAAGAACAAAAACTTATTCCGACCCCACATACGCTCCAATGGCGTACCAAAGGCCCAAAGCGCATACATATTAAATAAAATATGCATAAATCCGCCGTGCATAAACATATGGGACAATATCTGCCAAATTCCAAAATTCTCATTTTCCGGAAACCACAATGAAAACCATTGATACATCTGATCTCCATATAAATTGGTCGCCACAAAAAACAACACATTAACTATTAGCAGATGCTTAATGGCATCAGTTAGTCTTCCCATCTAAATAAATTTATTATCAATATCACGCTCGGTTATTGTAACGTAAATTAATTTGTTAAACGGACTTCGATTAGTTTCCTTACATGCAAACAATGCATTTACCAATGCCTGCTGTGACTCATTATCTAAAATTTCACCTGTTTTTACAGCCAAAGACTTACAAAGTGCTTTTGATAATACCTCAGACTGAGTAAATCCGTTCCCATTTATCTCCATCTGATAATCAGAAATTAATTGATCCAGGATAATACCTATTTCACTCTCATTAATAAGCTGAGGGATTCCGGTTATTTCGATTTCATCCGGTGTAAAAGGACCGAACGCAAAACCCAGAGATATTAAACTAGCCTTAATTTCCTCAAGTATCGCTAGTTCTGTTTTTGAAAAAATGAAAGATATAGGAAAAAGTAATTGCTGGCTTAAAGTTTCCTTTACTGTAATACTCTTAAGAAATTTTTCATATAACACCCGTTGATGTGCACGTCCCTGGTCAATAATAAGCATGCCAGATTTTATGGTCGTAACTATATATTTTCTTCTAAGTTGAAATGTAGTTGCCCCTATTCCATCTAATTCCCCCTGTTCCTCAAAAATAGAACCCGTAATGGTCTCAGATTCAAAATGTACTGTACTAAATCCCTCTCCTCTGCCAACTTTTGACTCCAAACCTACGTACATACTTTCCCAATCTCCCGATGGTTGGCTTCTAAAGGAGCTTTTGGTGCTTTTTTCAAATCCGCTTTCCTTAAAAGGATTATAACCAGGATTAATTGTAATACCAGGCTGTTGTGCCTGTTTGTTTAATAAAACATAAGGAGTATCTAAATTCTGATCTTTCTCAAAATCTAAAACCGGACTTACATTAAACTGACCTAGGCTGTGCTTTATTGTTGATTTTAGTATAGCGTATAAGGTATGTTCATCATCAAACTTAATTTCTGTCTTTGTAGGGTGTATATTAATATCTATTGTTGTTGGATCTACCTCGAGATATAAAAAATAGCCCGGACTTGTATCAGGTCTCAACAGTCCTTCAAAAGAAGCCATAACGGCGTGATGGAGATACGGGCTTTTTATAAAGCGATTATTCACAAAGAAAAACTGTTCTCCCCTACTTTTTTTTGCATATTCCGGTTTGCAAATAAAACCTGATATCTTTACCACCTGGGTTTCTTCCTCCACAGGTACTAATTTTTCTTTTGTTTTACTCCCGAATATATGAACAACTCGTTTTTTTAAATTGGTTGAAGGCAAGTTGAAAAGCTCACTGTTGTTGTTATAAAAGTAAAAGTGCACCGAAGGATGTGCAAGAGCAACACGGTGAAATTCATCAGTTATATGACGTAATTCTACCTGGTTGGACTTTAAGAATTTTCTCCTTGCCGGGATATTAAAAAAGAGATTCTTTACGGATACAGATGTTCCTTTAGGTGTCACGGCTACTTCCTGAGACAATACCTTACTCCCTTCAATTTTAAGAAGTGTACCCACTTCATCTCCCTCCGGACGGGTATTCATTTCAACATGCGCTATAGCAGCAATAGAAGCCAGAGCTTCACCACGAAATCCTTTTGTGTTCAAATGAAATAAATCCTCAGCACAATTAATTTTGGAGGTAGCGTGCCTTTCAAAACTCAATCTGGCATCCGTTACACTCATACCCAATCCGTCATCAACAATCTGTATCAGGGTCTTTCCTCCATCTTTTACAATTAATTTTATGGTAGTAGCTCCTGCGTCAATGGCATTCTCCAACAACTCTTTCACCACAGAAGCAGGGCGTTGAACTACTTCACCCGCGGCAATCTGATTAGCCACATGGTCTGGCAAAAGTTGTATGATATCTCCCATTAGTTTGAATAGAAGATTGACAAATCAAAATCGATAATATAAAGGAATAAAAGGATTAGGATAGCGATTATAATTAGCATCCTTAATTTTAAGTTTCGGTCGCCGGCGCTCCTGATATCAGCCATTGCATTACTAAACTTTCCCTTTAAACCTCGCGGTGCATCTATGGTAGTGCGATATTTATCAAGTTTTGGCTGCATTTTAAACGGGCTACCCTCACCCTTGTCGTCATAATAACGTGGCGTATAATTGTATTTTCTATTTTTACGTAGTTTTGAAAATTTTCCCATATATCTATGGTCCAAAGTTACTCAAATTCAAAAAATATGAAGAGATATCCTTCCTAAAAATTGTTAACAGTTGGCCGTATTTTCTTTATTCAGATCATATGTCACAATATAATCCAATTGTTCCTAAATGTGAATAATAGCCAAAGTAATCTATTAAAGTAAAGCCATTTTAATCGCGGCAATTGCAGCTTCCGTTCCTTTATTTCCATGTTTACCGCCACTTCTGTCCTTTGCCTGTTGAAGGTTATCATCGGTTAACACACAAAAAATCACCGGGGTATCGGTATCTACATTCAGGTCTTTTATTCCCTGGGCAGTAGCGCTGCAAACAAAATCAAAGTGTTTGGTTTCTCCCCGTATTACGCTGCCTATTGCAATGACAGCATCCGGATTATTTTTTTGTATCATTTTTTTACACCCAAATGTCAACTCAAAACTACCCGGAACATTCAACCTTAAAATGTTCCCGTGAATTGCACCACAATCCAATAGTGCGGCTTCAGCACCTTTATATAAGTTTTCAGTAATCTCCGGATTCCATTCTGAAACAACAATCCCAAAGCGAAGAGTCTTTGCGTTTGGGATTGTTTTCCTGTCATAAACTGACAGATTTTTGTTGGACGTAGCCATCTATTTTTTGCTTTTAGCCATTCCTATAAAGGCGTCTATAGTTTGGGCTTCTTCTGAATTGGGAAATTCATCTTTTATTCTCTGGAAATACTGAAGCGCCTTATCATTCTGATTAAGTTCCATAGCCGTAACTCCGGCTTTATAAAGAAATCTTGGGGTGGTATAATCATTTATATTGTGGGCAAATGCCAATTCATAATACCCTAAAGCATCCGTGGCTTGCCCTAATTGCATAAATGCATCTCCAATTCCCCCTTTGGCAAGAGCGCCAAGGATGGCATCGTCTGAAGAAAAATTCTCCAAATGCCTGATAGCATCTTCGTATTGTTTCATGTTCAAATAAGCCATGCCAGCGGAATAATTTGCCAGATTGGATGCTTTTGTCCCTTTGTATTCGTCAATAATATCCAGAAAACCATATTTACCTTCGGCTCCATTTAATGCTAAAGTAAACAGTGAATCCTTTTCCGTTGTATTGTTTAAAGCCTGATCAAAATACTGCTGGGGATAAAAAAGTTCATTGGCGGCATTTGCCTCTTTTGGTTTTTGAATGAACTGATTATAAGAAAGATATCCTAACACAGCTATGGCAATCACACCTATCAGGCCAAGGATATAATTTTGATTTTTGGCCACCCATTGTTCTGATCTGGAAGCACTCTCATCCAGGCTGCTAAAAACCTCCGCCGTCGCACTTTTCTGAGCATCAAGTTCTCTTTCTTCGGCTTTATTTTTAGGTTTGTAACCCCTTTTCTTATATGTTGCCATCTTTAAATTTATTGGTCGCGCAAAAATAAAGTTTTTATCCAAAACCAAAAGCCAAATTATTCGTTATTTTTCGATAATTTGCACATTCCATGTTTATTGCCAAATTACTTTCCCAATGTTTCTGAAGAATTTATCACTGGTTAACTACAAAAATTTTGAAGCGCAACAATTTGAATTCGATTCCAAAACGAATTGTTTTGTTGGTGATAACGGAAAAGGAAAGACCAATGTGCTTGATGCTATTTACCACCTTGCTTTCGGTAAAAGTTACTTTAATCCCCTTGCCGGACAGAATATAAGGCACGGAGAGGAATTTTTTATCATAGAAGGTACTTTTAAACTCAAAGACCGGAGCGAAAAGATTGTTTGCAGCCTTAAAAAAGGCATGAAAAAAATCATAAAACGAAATAATAAAGTATATGATCGTTTATCTGATCATATTGGACTTTTACCTTTAGTTATTATTTCACCAGCCGACAGAGATTTAATTCTTGAGGGAAGTGATATTAGAAGAAAATTTGTAGACAGTGTCATATCTCAGTCAGATAAAGAGTATCTGCAAACACTTCTTAAATACAATAAAATACTACAACAGCGTAATACCTTGCTAAAATATTTTGCGGTAAATCACTCTTTTGATCAGGCAACAATTTCTGTTTATAACGAGCAGTTAAACGGCTATGGAACAAGTATTTTCCAAAAACGGGCGGCTTTTATCGAAGATTTTATTCCAATTTTTAAAGAACAATACTTATCAATTTCAGGAGGACAGGAATTGGTTAGCATACACTATGAAAGTAAATTGTTCTCACAAGATCTATTATCACTCCTTGAAAGCAATATTGAAAAAGACAGGGCATTGCAATACACCTCCACAGGAATTCATAAGGATGATCTTCGCTTTGAAATAGAAGATTATCCCATAAAGAAATTTGGTAGTCAGGGGCAGCAAAAATCATTTTTAATAGCTTTAAAGTTTGCTCAGTTTCAATTTCTTAAGGCACATGCGAAAACAACACCGATAATGCTTTTGGATGATATCTTTGATAAATTGGATGAGAGTAGGGTAAAACATATTATTACCTTAGTTGATGATGAGAATTTTGGGCAAATATTTATTAGTGACACACATCCAGAACGGACAGAAAATGTGGTGAAATCTATTCATCAATCCTATAAAATTTTTAAATTGTAGTATGCGCAAGTTGATTTCTTTACTGCTGTTTTTTTGCTTTCTGGCCTGTTCCGAAAAAATATCCGTTTCAGATTTAAATCATATCAATGGTTATTGGGAGATTGAAGAGGTTAAATTTCCCGATGGTGAAAGCAAAGAATATGACGTAAATATGACTATTGATTATTTTGAATATAATGATATGAAAGGTTTTCGCAAGAAAGTGCAACCCACATTTGATGGAACTTTTAATACTTCCAGTGATGCAGAGTCATTCCAAATAAATATTAGAGATGGTTTATATTGGATGAGTTACCGGAATGACTTAAGTTTCTGGGAAGAGCAAATAATCAGGATTACTAAAACCAATATGGTTGTGAAAAATAAAGAAGGCCTGTCCTATCATTATAGACGATTTCAGCCCATCAATGCTAAAGAGTAATGGCTAAAGAAAAAAATATACATTCCCTGAGTGAAGCTTTGAATGCATTTATTAAAGAAAATAAATTGCAGAAAGGTATAGATAAGGTCATGGTCAGGAAAGCCTGGGAGAAGATAATGGACAACGGAGTGAATAACTATACTACCGCAGTGGAACTGCGCAACGAAACACTTTATGTCTCACTTTCATCTTCTGTATTACGAGAAGAACTGAGTCATGGTAAATCCAAGATCATTGATATGCTAAATGAAGAATTGAACAAGGATTTAGTCAAAAATATTGTATTGAGGTAATTGGTAAGTTTTATTTACGATTTTTTAGTATTACTCTTTTTAGTAAATTTCCCTCCCTGAAAAATGGAAACTTCCTTCTATAGCAGCGTTTTCATCACTATCCGAACCATGTATTGCATTTTCACCTATATCTTTGGCGAATAATTTTCGAATAGTTCCCTCAGCAGCTTCCATAGGATTTGTAGCCCCTATTAAAGCTCTAAAGTCATCTACTGCATTATCTTTCTCTAAAATAGCAGAAACAATAGGTCCTCTTGTCATAAACTGAACCAATTCGCCAAAAAATGGTCGGTCGCGGTGAATGGCATAAAACTGCTGGGCATCACGTCTGCTCAACTGAGTATATTTCATAGCTATGATCTTGAAACCTGCAGATGTGATTTTTTCTAAAATGGCTCCAATATGTCCATTTTCAACTGCATCTGGTTTAATCATTGTAAAAGTTCTGTTAGCTGTCATTTATAAAATTTTGGGCAAAAATACATTTTCTTGCAGCAAACCACAACATTAATAATTCTGTCTAATCTCAAGAGGAACAATCCCTTTATTTTCAACGATTTGTAAATGAACTTCCTTTGTAATCAAATTCAGCTTAACCAGTCCAAAACTTTCTTTGGCAATAACATTACCCAGTCGGTATGGATTGGGTTCTCCCGAAAAATCTGAATAGGCATGCGTAAGTCCGCTACTCGTAAAATCTATGAGCGGGTAAGAAAGTCCGGGAATATCAATTTTAGAAAACTCGGAAATATGGCGATCCCCTGAAAGGATAATTACCCCCTTTGCCTGTGAATCCACAAGCAGTTGTTTAAATCTATCTACTTCATGAGGGAAATTTCCCCAACATTCAAAACCGTGCTCATTGGACAAGAACTGAATGCTGCTTACAATAAGATTAAAATCGGCATCCGATTTATTCAGCTCGTTGGCAAGCCATATCCATTGTGTTTCTCCAAGAAGTACGCCTTCACCATATTGGTTTGGCTTAATACGTTTCTCAGTTTCTGTGTCCGGGGTTAAAGCTGTTCTAAAATATCGCGTATCCAAGACTATAATTTTTATTTTACCCAGACTACCGTTATAGTTATAGGCAAAATAAACACCCTCCTGAGTTCGTCTCGGATGATCCGCCGGTACGTCCATAAAATCTAAAAAAGCCTGTTGACTCTGCTTTTTAGCTACAAATTCTGTGCCTCCATCATTTAAACCATAGTCATGATCATCCCAAGTTCCTATTACCTGTGTGCTTTTTTTTAATTTTTTATAGCCCGAAACCTTATTTTGGGCGTTATATAATTCTCTTATTTGTGTTACATCGTCTGTGTCTGCGTAAATTATATCCCCACCCCATATCCATAACAATGGATTAGCTTTCTTTATGTCATCCCATAAAAGATTTTCCATGTTATGTTTATTACAAGAACCAAAAGCAATTGTAATTTCCGCATCCGGAATAGCTGTTATAACTGATTTTTTTTTATTGGCGCAACCTGCTAGAAAACCAAACACGAGAATAACAACGAAAGATTTGTACATGATTCAGATGTTTTAGATAACAAAAATAACCTTTTATACAAAAAGGAATATTAGTTAGTCACCAGAATACTTTACAGTCTGTTTCAAAGTTGAATATATGAAGTATTCAACAAGCTCTATTTTTTGAAATTCCTGGTTTAGGGAATCTCTAATTTAATTGTATCTTTGCGCGCATGAATTCTGAGGATGTAAAGGCCATAGAAGCTCTGCTCTCAAAGCCGCAAAAAATAGCTATTGTACCCCATAAAAACCCGGATGGCGATGCTATTGGCTCTTCGCTGGGTTTATGGCATTATCTTAAGGCAAAAGGACAGGAAGTAAGAGTAATTGTTCCCAACGATTATCCCAGATTCCTAAAATGGATGCCTGGCACCAATGAAGTCCTTAATTTTGAAAGAGATAACGCTGCCGCCGTTGAATACCTAAATAACGCTGACATTTGTTTTACCCTGGATTTTAATCATCTGGGAAGAGTAGGTAAATTTACACCCATTCTGGAAGGGTTGAAAGCCACTTTTATAATGATAGACCATCATCAGGCTCCGGATAGTTATGCACAAATAACATATTCAGATGCCAAAATGAGTTCTACTTCTGAAATGGTGTTTAATTTTATAAGTTACATGGGGGATGTCGAAAAGATATCCAGTGAAATTGCAGATTGCTTGTATGCAGGAATCGTGACTGACACAGGTTCCTTTAAGTATTCTTCAACGACAAGCAAAACCCACAGGGTGGTGGCTGAGCTCATAGACAGAGGGGCAAACAGTTTTAAAGTTCAAAATGTAATATTTGATACAAATACACCCGACAGACTCCAGCTTCTGGGTTGCGCCCTAAATAATATGGTGATTCTAGAGGATTATAATACTGCTTACACGACATTGAGTCAGGAAGAACTGAATGCCCACAATTATAAAAAAGGAGATACTGAAGGTTTTGTAAATTATAGCCTCACGCTTCAAAATATTCGTTTTGCCGTTATTTTTATTGAAAATAAAGAAGAAGGAATTATAAAGATTTCATTTCGTTCGGAGGGAAGTTTTTCCGTTAATGAGTTTGCGAGAAATCACTTTCATGGAGGCGGGCATACTAATGCGGCCGGGGGAAGAAGTGAAAGCAATATGGAAGACACAGTAAAGTATTTTGCAGCCTTATTGGAGAATTATAAAGACCAGCTTAGCAAATGAAGAACTTCCTCTATGTCGTACCCATCGTATTCCTTATAGCCTGTGGTGAAACTGAACCCAGGCGACCCGTTAAAACAAAGTCCGGTAGTCTTATTAATGCCTCTGTTCAGCGGAATATAGAACTTTTAAACCAGGAGGAGCAGATTATTAAACAAATCATTGCCATTGATACTCTTCACCACTATCTGGCATCGGCCACAGGCTCCTGGTACTTTTATAGTGCTATTAATGAGGAAAGTGATTACACTCCTCTTTCAGATGATTTGGTGACTCTTAGTTACAATTTAGTCAGTCTTGAAAATGATACTATATATTCTATGGAGGAAATCGGGATTATAAAGTATAAAGTAGATAAACAAGAATTATTTCCAGGCCTTCGTTCTAGCGTTAAGCTTCTTAAAGAAAATGAAACGGCCACTTTCTTTTTCCCCTCTGCCATGGCATACGGTTATCATGGTGATAATAACAAAATTGGACCTAACGTAGCATTAAAGTCCACCATTCGCATTCTAAAAATTGATAAACAAAAAGAAAATATTGATAATTAAACCCTTAAAAATGAAGAAAATAATTGTAATTGTTTTAATCAGCATATCCGCATTAACAAGCTGTACATCAAGTAAGTACCGAGATCTGGGAGATGGGTTATTTGCAGATATAAATACCAGTCAGGGAGACATCATTATAAAGCTCGAAATGGAAAAAACACCGGTAACGGTGGCTAATTTTGTTTCCCTTGCAGAAGGCAATAATCCTTTTGTAAGTGAAGAGTATAAAAACCGAAAGTATTATGACGGGATAATTTTTCACAGAGTCATTAAAGATTTTATGATTCAGGGGGGTGATCCTACCGGTACAGGTCGTGGCAACCCAGGCTACAGGTTTAAAGATGAATTCAATGACTCCCTGGTACATGATAAGGCCGGCATTCTTTCTATGGCAAATTCGGGACCAAAAACCAATGGAAGCCAATTTTTCATAACTCATAAAGAGACCCCCTTCCTGAATGGTAAACACACAGTTTTTGGAGAAGTTGTAGTGGGATTAGAGGTGGTAGATTCTATTGCCAATGTTAAGACCTATGCAGAACCCAATAGAAAGGACAAACCTGTGGTTGATGTAGTAATGAATTCAATGACCATCGTTAGAAATGGGAAAGAAGCCAAGAATTTTGATGCCGTACAAGTGATGACCGATTATTTTGCAGAAGAAGAAGCTGTTATCGCAGCCATGGCTAAGGTTAAAACCGATTTTGTGGCAGAAATTCAACAACAACAGGAACTTGCTAAAGAGCTCCCTTCTGGTTTAAAAATTCATACTCTGGTAGAAGGTACAGGTGCTAAGCCAAATATTGGCGATAAAGTATTGGTTTATTATGCTGGTTGGCTTACAGATGGAACTCTCTTCGATAGTAATTACGAAGATGTAGCCATCAAGTTTGACAAATTCGATGAAAATAGAAAACAAGGGGGAGGTTATGAGGCCTTTCCAATGGATTATAGTCCTGATTCAAGGCTGGTAGCTGGTTTTAAAGAGGGGTTATTAGGTATGAAAATTGGAGACAAAATCAGAGTATTTATTCCACCACATTTGGGTTATGGCGCACAAGGTGGCGGTCCAATTCCCCCAAACGCTGATCTCATTTTTGACCTGGAGATTCTAGGTATAGCCGAGTAATAAAAAAGGGCCTGAAAATTTTCGGCCCTTTTTTATTTAAGGGGTATTTTTTAATATCTGTACTAGAAAGGTCCAAAATTTCTTTACAGAAGAGATACTCACTCTCTCATCCGGAGAATGGGCGCCTTTTATGGTAGGTCCAAAACTTATCATATCCATATCCGGGTAGTTTTTTCCTAGAATACCACATTCCAATCCGGCATGACAGGCTACTACTTGTGGTTGTTCATCAAAAAGAATTTCATACTGATCTTTAAGCACTTCCAATATCTCAGAATTCGGATTTGGACTCCAACCCGGATATTCCCCGTTTAAAGTAACTTTGCAATCTGCAAGCTCAAAAACACTTTTTAGAGAATTTGCTAAGTCAGTTTTAGCGGAATTTACAGAAGATCTGGTAAGGCAACCAATACTAATCTTCCCGGATTTGACTTGAATTTTGGCAATATTATTTGAAGTTTCCACCAAATCAGGAATTGCCGCGCTCATTCCATAAACCCCGTTATGGGCTCCGTATACAGCTCTTAAAATTTTATCCTGAGCGGTTTTCCCCATCATTTTTGCAGGTATTTCAACTTTATTCAGGCTAATTTCCAGATTGGTTTCGATAAAAGAATTCTCGTTTTTTATTTCCTTTATCCATTCAGACATTTTTACTTCAAAATCTTCTTTTCGGTCTGCTCTTAAAGCAACAGTCGCAAAACTCTCACGAGGAATGGCATTCCTCAGGCTGCCCCCATCAATTTGAGACACTCCAATACCGAATTCTTCAGTACTTTTAAACAAAAGGCGGTTCATGATTTTATTTGCATTCCCAAAACCACGGTGTATGTCCATACCACTATGTCCACCGTGTAATCCTTTTACGCTTATGGCGTATGCAATAGACCCTTCTGGAACAGTTTCTTCTTCATAGTCTCTTGTAGCCGTAATATCTATCCCTCCGGCGCATCCAATGTCTATCTCGTCATCTTCTTCCGTATCTAAATTTAATAAAATCTGACCCCTGAGGATTCCTCCTTTTAGTCCCATTGCCCCCGTCATGCCTGTTTCTTCATCAATAGTAAACAAGGCTTCAAGAGGGGGATGTGGAATATCCCTGCTCTCCAGTAAACTCATAATTGCTGCTACACCCATTCCGTTATCCGCGCCAAGTGTTGTTCCCTTTGCTCTAACCCAATCACCATCTACATACATCTCAATCCCCTGAGTATCGAAATTAAAATCTGTAGCGGAATTTTTTTGATGTACCATGTCTAAATGAGATTGAAGCGTAATTGGTTTACGGTCTTCCATTCCAACGGATGCCTCTTTTCTGATAATGACATTGCCTACTTCATCTTTAAACGTCTCTAACTGCAACGACCTGCCAAAATTGAGCATGAATTCAATTACTCTTTCTTCTTTCTTGGAAGGACGTGGTACAGCATTCAGTTTTGAGAAATTATTCCAGATTCTCCTTGGTTCTAATTGTTCTATTTCTTGGCTCATATTTTAAATTAAAAGATCAAAAATACATATTGAAAATTAACCTAGCGAGATAATTGGTATTTTTGAATTCATGAATAATAGGTTGAAGAATGGGATAGCGTTATCAATTATCCCGCAAATAATAATAGTCAAGAGCCTCGGCAGTTACCCAGAGCTTGTTGAAAATTATTACAGCAAAGGCCTATATCCCTTTATTTCGCAGTCTTTTCGTATTGCATTTGGATGGTTCCCATTGTCCATTGGCGATCTTATTTATACTATCCTCATAATACTTGCCATCCGTTATATTGTTGTCAAAAGAAATCAAATAAGAAAAAATCTAAAACTTTTCTTTAGAGATATCGTTTTAATTCTTTCCGTAGCCTATTTCACATTTCATCTCATGTGGGGTTTCAACTATTACCGTGTACCACTTTCTCAAACACTTGACCTAAAAGATACGTATACGACCAATGAATTGATCATGTTCACGGAAAAGCTTATTGAAAGAACCAACAAGCTACAGTATGAAGTAACTTCAGATACTTCGCAAATAGTAAATATCCCTTATAATCAGAAGGAAATCTTTCAAAAAACCTTGGAGGGATATACCGAGCTCGAATTCAGGTATCCATTTTTTAGTTACAAGAATCCAAGTTTAAAGAAATCTATTTTTAGTACTGCACTTACTTATATGGGATATGGCGGCTATCTAAATCCCTTTACAAGTGAGGCTCAGGTAAATAGTAAAATCCCTAATTTCAGATTTCCCGTGGTTACCGGACATGAAATAGGGCATCAAGTTGGTTATTCTGCCGAAAACGAGGTTAATTTTATTGGCTACCTGGTAACAGCCAATAATAAAGATCTTTACTTTAAGTATTCTGCCGCAGCCTATGCACTCAGTTATTCATTAAGTGAAATAAAATCAAGAGATGAAACGAAATTTCGTGAATTATATGCCAGATTAAACCGGGGTGTTCAAAAGAACTATGATGAATTGAATAAATTTTGGCTGGCCTATGAAAACCCTTTTGAACCTGTGTTTAAGTCGATTTTTAATACATTCCTGAAAGCGAACAACCAGGAAGAGGGCATTAAAAGTTATGGCTTAATAGTTACACTTTTAGTGACATATGATATAAAATATCCGATCGAATGAGCGTGTTCTTCGATTTTCAGGTAATTAGAGTGTGCTTCTCAATTTATCAACTTTTATTGTTGTGGCCTTTCAATTATTTTACTTCCTTCGGGCATAGCATAAAAGGTTTCCGGTTTTGAAGTTTCAGAAAGTACAATATTATCAAATTGTACCGTGTTTTTAGCTTCTTTTATTACTTTTCCCTCGTAGGCATACCAGGTCATGGCTTTTGGCAATATGATATTGGTTACTTCCATCCATTGGTCATATCGGATCCACTTGACATTGTCGGACTTTTCCCCGCTATTGTAAGTTACGGTATAACCTAACCAGGCCATTTGATAAGTTTGGGGATCATAATGCAGGAAATATTCGTCTTTAGGTGAAGTACCCACCCCTGAATCATAACTGATAGAAATACCGGGATAACTTTTCCCCTCAAAGATCAAATTTGTTGTCTCTCCATATATTATACCATCGTCAGCTAAAACAAAAGGCATGGCATAGAAATAGAACATTAAATTATGATAAAAAACAGGGTCTCCTTTATAGCTTCCATATTTATCCAATAGCCAAACATGTTTACCATCAAAACCCAAGGAATAATCGGGAGATACTATCTTATCCATCCTCGTTATGAGGTCCGTAGTATGAATTTCAGTGTATCCAGCTTTGGGTAAATCATATACGAGCACCTTTTTCTTTGTCCAGTTTTGAAGTCCGCCATGGGCCTTAAAAACCCTGTCTAAAGCATCAGGATATTTAGATTGTATAATTTTTTCCGACAAAACCTCGGAATTGTTCTTGTCTGCTTTAACGCTGGACGATTCTTTACAGGAAAATAATCCTAAAAAAATAAGTGATAAAAAAATGATACGCATTTCCGTTTCTATAAGTTGTGGTCTTTGTCGAACAATTTGTAGATAGTTTACCAATTCTTCTATTTTTGTCCTATGAACAAAGTTAAGCAGATTAGTAGTTTACAAAATTCTTTGGTTAAAAAAGTATTGTTATTAAAGCAAAAATCACGTGAACGTAGAAATTCTGGCTTATTTGTATTGGAAGGACAGCGAGAATTTGAATTGGCATGTAAAGGCGGTTATACTATTCAGAGTATCTTTTTTTGCCCCAATATTATTTCTGAGGAAAAAGTGCTGCAAATTATTGACCAGCTTGAGAAATTTCCGGAATTAATAGAAGTATCAGAAGAGATATACCAAAAAATAGCCTATCGGGAAAGTACGGAGGGAATTGTTGCCATTGCCTGTTCAAAAAATCACCACCTGAATGATATTTCTTTTAGGAATAAAAATCCTTTGATACTGATTGCGGAAGCACCGGAAAAACCTGGAAATGTCGGTGCCTTATTAAGAACTGCGGATGCGGCTAAATTAGATGCTGTAATTATTGTAAATAGCAACGGTGATCTGTATAATCCAAATATAATCAGAGCAAGTGTCGGATGCCTTTTTACGGTAAATATTGCAACGGGAAATACTCAGGAAGTCATCAATTTTTTAAAAAAGAATAAAATAGCAATTTATTCAGCCGCCTTGTCAGCTTCATGCAACTATACCGAAGTGGATTATAAGAAGGCCTGCGCGATAGTTGTAGGAACAGAGGCCACCGGACTTACATCAGAATGGTTGGAGAAATCCGATCAGAATGTTGTAATACCCATGCAAGGCGAAATAGATTCCATGAATGTTTCTGTATCGGCTGCAATTCTTATCTTTGAGGCAAAGCGACAAAGAGAATTTCTTTGAGATTATAACCTCGATTGCTCAGTTCACCAAAAAAAATATTCAATCCTTTATCAGTCCTAGCTTATTAAAATTTGTCACGTTTTTATTAAATGATAAAAGTCTTATATGAATAGTTCATTCCTATTTTACACAATAATTGCAATCATAGTTCTTCAATTCCTTATGGAAACGGTCCTGGATTATCTCAATTCACGAAAATTTCAGGATCCTATTCCAGAAGAATTGCAGGATGTCTTTGATAACAAAGAATATTTAAAATCTCAGGCCTATAAGAAAGATAATTACAATTTAGGAATTTTATCTTCCACCTTTTCAATTGTCCTTACTTTAGGATTCCTAATATTCGGTGGATTTGAATGGATAGACTTACTCGCCCGAAATATTACAGAAAACCCAATTTTAATGGCTCTGTTATTTTTTGGTATCATTATGATTGGCAGTGATATTATTACTACACCTTTTTCGTATTATCAGACCTTTGTGATAGAAGAAAAATATGGGTTCAACAAGTCTACCAGAAAGTTGTTTTTTTTGGATAAAATTAAAGGCTGGTTGATGATGGCTATATTAGGAGGAGGTATGCTCTCAATGGTCATTTGGTTTTTTCAATTAGCCGGTAATAATTTTTGGATATATGCCCTTGGCCTGATTGCCATATTCACGGTTTTTATGAACCTTTTCTACAGCCGGTTAATAGTACCCTTATTTAATAAACAAATTCCCCTTGAGGAAGGATCTCTTAAGAGTAAAATTGAAAATTACGCAGGCAAGGTGGGTTTTAAACTTCAAAACATCTTTGTTATAGACGGTTCCAAGAGAAGCACTAAGGCCAATGCATATTTTGCTGGTTTTGGAAAAGAAAAAAGGGTAACGCTTTATGATACGTTAATTAAGGACTTAGAGGAGGAAGAAATTGTAGCCGTACTGGCCCATGAGGTTGGTCATTATAAACGCCACCACATTATTATAAACCTAATTATTTCTATACTTCTTACAGGAGTTACACTTTTCATACTATCGTTTTTTATCAATAACCCTGAGTTTTCATATGCTATAGGTGTCTCAGAACCTAGTTTTCATGCAGCTTTAATTTGCTTTGGAATCCTGTATAGTCCAATCTCCGAAATAACCGGTTTGGTCATGAACATTTTGTCGCGAAAATTTGAATTTGAAGCAGATGATTATGCCAAAAATACGTATGAAGCCTTGCCTTTAATCAACTCATTAAAAAAGCTCTCAAAAAATAACCTCAGCAATCTAACCCCGCATTCAGCCTACGTATTTATGCACTATTCTCACCCGCCCTTGATTCAAAGAATACGTAATCTTAAGGCATGATTTTTGTTGGTTAGTAGAAAAGATTGTGGTAAATTTATTTTATGAGTGTGGAAACGGCCATAGAGCAGGAGAACAAGCAAATTGCAAAGCAATACAAGGAATTACTTCGAATTAGTTATCAGGCATTAACTACCGAAGACAAGAAACTTGTTCGCTCTGCTTTTGACATTGCCGTTGACGCCCATAAGAATCAACGAAGAAAATCCGGAGAAGCTTATATTTTTCACCCTATAGCAGTGGCCAAAATAGTAGCTTCAGAAATTGGTCTCGATGCTGTATCTATTGCAGCAGCATTACTACATGACGTTGTTGAAGATACCGAATATACATTAGATGATATTGAGCGAATGTTTGGTGAAACAATTGCTCGCATTGTGGACGGTCTTACGAAAATTGCACATCTCAAAAAGGATATGAACATATCCCAACAGGCGGAGAATTTTCGGAAAATGTTACTAACCCTGCACGATGATGTTCGGGTAATTATCATTAAGATAGCAGATAGATATCACAATATGCTAACCATGGACGCCATGCCAGAGCACAAGCAGGTACAAATGGCTTCTGAAACCCTTTATATCTATGCTCCCCTGGCCCATAGAATTGGACTCTATAATATAAAAACAGAACTAGAGAATCTAAGTCTGAAATACACGGAGCCGGAAGTATACAATGACATTCAGGAAAAAATTGAGCAAACCAAGGAAGAACAGCAGAGTTATATTGACGAATTCTCCAATATTATTAGAGATTCTCTGGATAAAGAAGGTCTTGAATATTATATAAAAGGAAGGATGAAGTCTATCTATTCCATCAGAAAGAAAATGGTATCCCAGAATGTTACTTTTGATGAAATATATGACAAGTTTGCCATTCGCATCATTTATAGATCTGATAAACAGAATGAGAAATTTATCGCATGGAAAATATACTCTATAGTAACAGATCATTTTACGCCTAATCCAATACGGCTTCGCGATTGGATATCTTCCCCCAAATCAACGGGTTATGAAGCTCTTCATATTACTGTAATGGGCCCTGAAGGTAAATGGGTTGAGGTTCAGATACGCAGTGAGAGAATGCATGAAATAGCCGAGAAAGGATATGCCGCTCACTTTAAATACAAACACGGAGCACAAAAAGAACAGGGAATAGAGATGTGGCTCAACCGTTTACAGGAAGCCCTGGAAACCTCTAATGGAAATGCTGTAGACTTTGTGGAGGAATTTAAATTAAATCTTTATTCAAAAGAGATTTTTGTTTTTACGCCAAAAGGTGAATTAAAGTCGTTACCAAAAGACGCCACTCCTTTGGATTTTGCTTTTAATATCCATACGGAAGTAGGAATGAGAACCCGGGGGGCGAAAGTAAATGGAAAATTGGTACCCCTGAACACTACATTAAATAGCGGTGACCAGGTTGAGATTATTACCTCAGATAAAGCGAAACCCAATCAGAACTGGCTGGATTATGCCACTACAGCCAGAGCCAGAGCAAAAATACGTTCGTCTTTGCGAGAAGAACAAAAACAAATTGCTAATGAAGGTAAGGAAACGCTAAGACGTAAACTTAAGTCTCAAAAAATTAATATGAACGAGGATTCCATCAATAAGATGGTGGTTCACTTTAAACTGAAGACCAGTTTAGATCTCTTCTATCGCATAGGTATCGGGGCAATAGATAATCAGATGATCAAAGACTTTGCATCATCTTATAACAATGCATTTATCAGTTTTTTCAAGAATAAGATACGGCGTAAACCGGTCCAGGAAGATATTGATAAGGCCGAAATAACTTCCAAATATGATATGCTCGTATTTGGTAAGGAGGAAGAAAAATTAAATTATACCCTATCCAAATGTTGCAACCCAATTCCCGGAGATGACGTCTTTGGTTTTGTGAGCGTGGCGGAAGGAATAAAAGTTCATAAGAAAAACTGTCCGAATGCTATTTCTTTACAATCCAATTATGCCTACCGGATTATCAGTGCCAAATGGATTGATTCAAGCCAGGAAGAATTTACTTCAGAAATTAAACTTACGGGAATAGATAATATGGGCTTGATGAATGAGATTACCGAAATTATTTCGGATAATATGCATGTGAATATGCGCAATCTTAATTTTAGTACCGATGGAGGTACATTTACCGGTAAAATTACGGTTGTAGTGAAAAATAATGCCATACTCAAAAGGCTTATCAATAATTTGAAGAAAGTAAACGGCATTGAAAAGGTGACCCGTGTATAAAGAAATCCTCTAAAAGTTAAGCCATAATCTTGCATTCATAAAATATCTATATTCGTATTTTTAGATGTACATTTGTCACTAAGATGATGACTTAATTATGGGGACCAGTAAGGATCAAGAAATCGTTAAAAAAGTTTTTACCGCCTTTTTGGAGGAAAACGGGCATAGAAAAACCCCTGAAAGATATGCCATTCTCCAGGAGATTTATGAAAGTGATGAACATTTTGATATTGAGTCGCTCTATATCAACATGAAGAACAAAAACTATCGCGTAAGCAGGGCAACACTCTACAATACTATAGAACTTTTACTGGATTGTAAATTAGTACGCAAACACCAATTCGGAAAGAATCAGGCCCAATATGAAAAATCCTATTTTGATCGGCAGCATGACCATGTTATCCTTACGGATACCGGTGAGGTAATTGAATTTTGTGACCCGCGAATACAATCCATCAAACAAACCATTGAGGAAGTATTCGACATTAAAATAAATAATCATTCATTGTACTTCTACGGTACAAGAACTCATAAAGAAAAAGCTAATAACTAACCAATAACTTACTGCATGGCCGTAGATTTATTACTAGGTCTTCAATGGGGAGACGAAGGAAAAGGAAAAATTGTTGATGTACTTACCAAAAACTATGATATCATCGCCAGATTTCAGGGTGGTCCAAATGCGGGACATACTTTGGAATTTGATGGCATAAAACACGTTTTACACACTATTCCTTCCGGGATATTTCATGATAATGCAATTAACGTTGTAGGTAACGGAGTAGTTATTGATCCGGTTATTTTTAAAAAAGAACTGGATAACCTTAAAAAGTTTAATCTGGATATAAAATCCAAACTTTTAATTTCCAGAAAAGCCCATTTGATTCTCCCCACCCACAGGCTACTGGATGCAGCCTCAGAGGCCTCAAAAGGAAAAGCAAAAATAGGTTCAACCCTGAAGGGAATAGGACCTACTTATATGGACAAAACAGGACGAAATGGAATGAGGGTAGGCGATCTGGAACTTAGTAATTGGAAAGATAAATATCGTGCTTTAGCTGATAAGCATGAAACAATGATTGATTTTCATAACGTAGATATACAATACAATCTTCAGGAACTGGAAACAGAATTTTTCAATGCCATTAAGGAATTAAAACAACTTACCTTTATTGATAGCGAGGAGTATCTGTACCAGGCCCAGAAAAGTGGAAAAAAGATCCTGGCCGAAGGAGCACAAGGCTCATTGCTGGATATCGATTTTGGCACTTATCCCTACGTCACCTCGTCTAATACAACCGCTGCGGGTGCCTGCACCGGTCTTGGTGTTCCTCCTGGGAACATTGGAGGGGTATTTGGCATATTTAAGGCTTATACAACCCGGGTAGGAAGTGGTCCATTCCCCACAGAACTCTTCGACGAAGTAGGGGCGACCATGGGAAGAGTTGGCAATGAATTTGGAGCTACAACCGGCAGACCCAGACGTTGTGGCTGGTTAGATCTTGTAGCTCTAAAATATGCAGTCAGGATAAATGGAGTTTCAGAATTAATGATGATGAAAGCAGATGTGCTTAGCGGATTTAAAACAGTAAAAGTATGTGTGGCTTACAAATACCAGGGCGAAAAAGTAAGTCATCTTCCCTATAATATTGAAGCCGAAAATGTTTCACCTATCTATAAAGAAATGAAAGGATGGGAGAAGGATCTCACTAAAATGACAAATGCTGAACAACTGCCGGAAACCTTAATGGAATATATTGATTTCCTGGAAACCGAACTAGAAATTCCAATAAAAATTGTATCCGTTGGCCCTGATAGAAAACAGACTATTCATAGATAAGCACAATTATTTAGAAATTATTTTCAGAAGTCGATATCTATATCTGCTTAATTAATTCTTCAATGTTTCTAATATTTTTCGGGCTTCTTTAAGATCCTGCGAATCGAATCCCTCTGTGAACCATTCATATACCCCTTTCATTAGTTCATATGATTCATCCGTTTTACCTTGATTTTTCCATAGTTTAGCCAGATCACCGGCAGCTCGGAGTTCAAAGATTCTGGCTGATTGCTCCCTGGAAAGCTCTAAAGCCTTTCTAAAGTTTTCTTCAATGTTATTATTTGGTTTGCCAAGTGCTTGCAAAGTGAGGCCTTTAATCCTGAACAATTCGGCTGTTTGAATATGGGAACCTGTCGTGTTTACATGATCCAAAATCTTTTCAATCCATTTTAAGGCAGATTCATATTCCCCTATGCGTAAATATTGTTCACCAATGTAGGGAGACATTGACACAGCAAAAGCCTTAAATCCGACGTCAAAGCAAACACTGATAAGTTCAACAGCTTTATCAAACGCACTTCTGTCACCCTGGAATGCTTTTGCTATATTATAATAGACTTCTGCGGTAAGTGTAAAAATCGGATCTCCAAAATCTCTTACGATCGGCAGATATTCCTCAATTATTCTTTCAGACAACTTCCATTCTCTTGCTTCCAGGCAATAAAGCGCCGGAAATGTATAAATATGATAAAGGGTCATTGAATCTTTGTGATCTTTGGCATAAGACAAATGATGATCAAAAAGATTTTTAGCCTGATCCAAATTACCCATGATATAAAGGCAAACCATTTGCCAGGATTTGGCGCCTATTTCGATATACCCGCTTGGAGCCAGTTCCCAAGGGAAAGGCAATGAAGGATCGAATAATTCAAGAACACGTCGAAAACCACGCTCAGCTTTTACAAATTCACCTTTGAGTATTGCTCCCCCACTTAATTGATTTACTGTAAGTTCAAACCAATATCCGTGCTCTTGGCTCTCAGCTAATTTCCTGATATAGACGGACAATTCCTCTGCTGACCCATAGTCTTCTGTATTAAAATAATATGAAAGTAAATTAAACAGGATTAAGGCAAGTTTAGGACTAACTTCGATTGTTTGAGCAATATCCCTCGCCCGGTTAAAAGTTTCTTTTACTTTTGGATGTGGAAACCCATGAGAAACAACAAAAGTACCTCCCAGAGTCAATTGAAAATCCAATTCCAGGTTATTTCGATCTTCTTCCTTTTTTATATGAGGCAATAAATCAATCCCTTTCTCCAGATGGGCGATAGCTTCAGATGTCGCATTCTTCTGACTGGCTTGCTGACCGGCTTTTAACCAGACTGGTATGGCCCTTAGTGGTCGTCCGGCTTCTGTAAAATGATGCGCCAATAACTCAGGCTGGGTCTGAACGGTTTCAATAAATTGGCGCTCCATTACATTGGCTACACGAAGGTGCAATTGTTGCCTTCTACTTTTTAACAGAGACTCATAAGCCGCATCCTGGATCAAAGCGTGCTTAAACTGATAAACAGATATTTCGCCCGGAGTAAGTTGATAGAAAATTTCTGCCTGTATTAGTTGCGACATGGCCCGCTCCATATTAAATCCCATGTGGGGAAGAACCGCATTTAAAATTTCCAAAGAAAATTGACGTCCCAGGACGGCTCCCACCTGTACAATCTCCTTTACTTCAGACAAACCGTCCAGACGCGCAAGAAGCGCATCCTGCAAAGTTGAGGGAATAGCCATTGAGGACATTGATCCCATTAATTCATATCCATCTGTTTTTTCAACCAATAAATCGGATTCCAAAATCATTTTAGTCAATTCCTCAACAAATAAAGGAACCCCTTCGGTTTTGAATGTGATCTGTTTTAATATTTCTTCAGGAAGCGTTTTCCCATTGGTTTGATGATGACATATCTCCTCTATATCCTCCACTGATAGTCGTTTGAGATCAATTTGTTTAAAATCCAGTGACTCCTTCCAGTTTGGACGAAAATTTGTGCGAGTGGTACAAAGTGTGAAAATATTATGAGTGGGGAGTTCTTTTATGAACTGATTTAACCATTCCTTCGTGGAAGCATCAGCCCAGTGCAAATCCTCAAGTACAAAAAAAACTGGTTGAATGTTGGCTTTAAACGACAAAAGCCTGGTCAGGCTATCCATGGTCTTTTGCCTTTTGGCAAATGGACTCATAATAAGTTGCGGAAATTGCTCGGTAGTAATAGACAGAAACTCTGCTAATAGGGCCATTTCAGATTTATAATCGAGTTTGGTTTCCAATAATAAACCTTCTAATTTAAGCAGTTTATCTTCCGGACTATCAGCTGTTTCAAATTGGAACAAGTATTTTTCAAACATTTCAATAACAGGGTAAAAAGCACTATTACGCTGATAAGCGGAACATCTTGCCGCAGCAAACCAACTAGTCCTATCAAGGACAATGAGTTCTTCCATGGTATCAACAAGGCGGGATTTGCCTATTCCGGCTTCTCCATTTATTAAAAGAAGATTTCCTTTTCCTGATTTTGCCTGCTCCCAACATTTTTCTAATATACATAATTCGACTGTTCGACCTACCAGGGGAGAAAGACCTCTGCTCTTGGCTGCATCCAGGCGGGTTTTTGCTCCACTTTCGCTTAAAACCTGAAAGATTTCCATAGGTTCGGAAATACCTTTCAAAGCACGTTTGCCAATACTTTTAACATTGAACCAACCTTGTACCAGGTCCATTGTCTGTGGGGTTATTACCAATCCATTATGAGGTGCCAGACCTTCAAGGCGGGCAGCTATATTGACAGTTTCACCAAGAGCGAGATGATCGTCTACCACCACCAAGCCGGTATGAATGCCAATGCGTATTTTTATTGAAGTTTTTCCTTCAGCTTCCCAACCCTTGTTCGCATCAGCAACGGCTTTCAAAATACCAAGACCCGCCTGAACACCCAATTTGGGGGCATCCTCCAGGCCTTCGGGATAACCAAAGTAAACGAGCAAACCATCGCCCAGGTATTGGGCAATATGGCCATTGTATTGCATCAGGACTTTTTCCGCCACCTCATGATAATCCGTTATTACCTGACGATACTCTTCGGGGTCAAGTTGTTCGGATAGGGGTGTGGAGCCAACCATATCGCAAAATAAAATGGTAAGTTGTCTCCTCTCTGCTAATCTATTTGTTTTCTTCTCTTTACTGTTTGAAAAAGACTGAACATCAGTATCGCTTAATCTCGCCCCACATTTACTACAAAAATTGGACTGGGATGAATTTTCATATTGACATTGGACACAAACTTTCATCAGAACAATTTTAGCTATATAAATAATGACACATATAAGATACTAAATATTTGAAATTCAGACAAGTATCTTATAAAAACAATATGAACTTTGTAAAGAGATTTAGGCTTACTTAAAAATAGGACATGAACTTCACCCGAATTGAAGAATGACTTGTTTGTACAAATGAAGTAAGGCCAATTGAAATCCTAAAACCCTGCCAATACTTATGCTCATCTTCTAATTTATCCTATTTTTGAATAAAAATTTGGGTCTTGAGTAGATTGGTATTATTATTTTTATTTGTTGGTATGCTATGGAATGTTTCTGCGCAGGAACCCGCCGAAGAAGAAGCTAAACAAATTAATATTGTATACGGCGCTAACTTCACAAAAGACGAAGCACAATTTCCCGGTGCATCTATATTTAGTAAAGATGAGAGGCAAGTTCAGTTTGAACACCAGGGGGCAGATCTTTGGTGCGATATAGCTATATTCTATCAAAAAGAAAATAAATTAAGAGCTATTGGTAACATAAGCCTAAAACAGGGTGATTCCATTGAAATGACCGGCGGAAAAATTAATTATGATGGAAATACCAAAATTGCCAAGGCCTGGGATAAGGTAGTCTTAAAAAACACCGATATGACCCTGCGCACGGACACTCTGTACTTTGACCGTGAAAAACAGGAATCTTATTACACAAGTTTTGGTACCATCGTGGATTCTGCCAATACCCTTACAAGTCAAATTGGAAGATACTTTATGGTACCCAAAAAATATCAGTTTGTAAAAAATGTATTCATTCGTAATCCTGATTACACTTTAGAATCAGCACAATTAGATTATTATACTACTTCTAAAAATGCCTATATGTACGGCCCTTCCACTATAACAGGTGAGACTTATAAAATATACTGTGAACGTGGTTACTACGACACCAGGATAGAAAGTGGTTACGGGATAAAAAATACACGAATTGATTACAATAATCGAATCATTGAAGGGGATAGTGTTTATTTCGACAAAGCTTCCGAATTTGCTTCAGCTACCAATAATATTACCGTCACAGATACCATCAATAAAGGAGTAATTAGGGCTCACTACGCAGAAGTATATAAAGCCAAAGATTCTGTATTTGCTACTAAAAGGGCTGTTTCCATAAGTTTGGTAGAACAGGACTCACTCTATATGCACGGGGATACCCTATTACTCACGGGAAAACCGGAAAAACGAATTTTAAGGGCTTTCAGAAATGCCAAATTCTATAAAACTGATTTAAGTGGTAAATGCGATTCTATTCACTTTGATCAAACCACCGGAATAACTCAGCTTATAAATGAACCTATTTTGTGGAATTTAGAAAACCAAATGACCGGTGATAGTATATATCTGATTTCTGATATGGAAACTGAAAAATTGGATTCATTAAAAGTAATAAACAACGCCTTTATTATCTCCCTGGATAGTATCAGTATGGAAGGTTATAATCAGGCCAAAGGCAAAGACCTCTTCGGAAAGTTTATTGATAATTCATTAAAGATTGTAGACCTGGTTAAAAACACTGAAGTAATTTACTATATGTATAATGATGATAATGAACTCATTGGCATTAATAAAACAATTTGCAGTGAAATTCGGTTGACCTTAGCTGAGAATGATATTGAGGATATTACTTTTTTTACCAATCCGGATGGGGACATTTTTCCGGAAAAAGATCTTCCAATAAGCAGCAGAAAGTTAAAGGGGTTTATCTGGCGAGGTGATGAACGCATCCGGAGTAAGGATGATCTTTTTGATGAAGATGATAACAATATTGAATTAGTAAAAATAAGAGGAGTCGATAATCCTATTGATACCGATATTGATTTGGCTACTTCCTTGGTAGAAAAAAAAGCACGGGATTTTGTTAATTCTTCCAATGGTACAGGAGATAAAACACAATATAAAAAAGTACCCTTGGATAAGTCTGTGGAAAAGACCGGGGATCCCGAACCCAAACAACGATTTGAAGAAAGCCAAGGGGAAGAAGATCTTATTCCCGGCTATTATCTTATTGCCAATGTATTTGAAGACCAGCTCAACTTTAATAGGTTCATGGGTATTTTATCTGATCACGGCCTGCAGCCTAAATCTTTCTTTAGAAAGCTGAACCAGTATACCTATGTGTATCTTGAACGTTTTGATACATTAGAAGAAGCCAAAAAGGCCAGAGATAACCAGCTTAATGGTCAATACACGGATGAAACATGGGTTTTTCGGGTAAAGGGCAAATGAAGCAGCTATGAAAAAAGATTTTTTTACATATCAGGCTCAAACCACTCCCCATCCCCTTGCATTAGAAATCTCACATGCCAAGGGCAGCTATATTTACGATATGCAGGGAAATGGTCACTTGGATTTTGTTGCCGGGGTATCTGTATGTAGTTTAGGTCATTGCCATCCAAAAGTAGTAGAGGCGGTAATTGAACAAACCAGGAAATACATGCATGTTATGGTATATGGTGAATTCATACAGCAACCAGCCGTGGTGTTTAGCAAATATTTAGCCTCGCTTTTACCGGGTAATCTCGAAACAACATATCTGGTAAACTCGGGCACGGAGGCCATAGAAGGAGCAATAAAACTGGCAAGGCGCTATACAGGTCGTTCCAAACTCATAGCCGCCAAGAATGCTTATCACGGAAATACTTTAGGTAGTCTTAGTTTAATGAATTTTGAAGAACGAAAAGCTCCATTCAGGCCTTTAATTCCGGATATCTCTTTCTTGGAATTTAATTCCGAGCAAGATCTTTGTAAAATCTCTAAAGATACGGCAGCGGTTATACTGGAAACAATTCAAGGAGGTGCCGGATTTATTATGCCAAAAGAGGGGTATCTTAAAAAGGTGAAGGATCGTTGCGCTGAAATGGGTGCCTTATTAATCCTTGATGAAATACAACCTGGATTTGGGCGTACTGGTAATTTGTTTGCCTTTGAGCACTACCAATGCGTACCAGATATACTCGTAATGGGTAAGGGTATGGCTTCAGGGCTACCTGTTGGCGGGTTTACGGCTTCGCATGAAATAATGAATTCTTTAAGTAATTCTCCCAAATTAGGCCATATAACGACCTTTGGAGGTAATCCGGTTATAGCAGCGGCCGCTCTGGCAACACTAAAGGAATTAACCAATAGCAATCTTATTCCGGAAACTCTTGAAAAAGAAAAACATTTCAGGTCCAGGTTAAAGCACCCATACATAAAAGAGATAAGAGGAAAAGGGCTAATGCTGTCTTTAATTATGAAAGATGAAGAGATTGCCAATAAACTAATACTTTCTTGTGCAAAAAAGAATCTAATCCTTTTTTGGCTGCTTTTTGAACCAAAAGCTGTTCGAATTTCTCCCCCACTAACCATAAACACTGAGGACATTGACCTAGGCTGCGACATAATATTGCAAACTTTAAATGAGTTGGAGCAATAATTTGTTAACTATTTTGTTAATAATATAGCCCTAAAGTGGAATTAAGGGTAGTACCAAAAAGACTATTTTTAAATCCATAGATTAACCAAGCTCGTTCTTATGGCGTTAGATCCTAACGAAAGTCAAAATCAACCAATCGCGAAGTTTGAATCCATGTTGAAGACGGATGACATTTATTTTTTTGACGCGGAAGACTTTGAAGACATAATTCACCACTACTTGAACAATGGCAAAATATCCTTAGCGAAAAAGGCCATTAAAATTGGACTTAAACAACATCCGGGAGCTATGGATTTAAGGCTTTTGGATATAGAAGTTCTTGTATTTGAAAATAATTTGGAAGTTGCTGAAAAGCTTTTAGATGAACTTCAATTGATGGATAGCGCCAATGAGGAAATTTATATTCAGCGCGCCAATATCTATTCAAAAAAAGACAATCATGAGGCGGCAGTAGACATGCTAAAAAAAGCTTTGGCCCTATCCGATGAAAGTTTTGACATTTATTCATTATTAGGCATGGAATACTTGTTCATGGATAATTTTGAGAAGGCAAAAGATAATTTTATAAAATGTGTATCTTTTGATGAACAGGATTATTCTTCCCTTTATAATGTCGTCTACTGTTTTGAATTTATGGAGGATTATGAAGGTGCCATAACTTTTTTGAACGATTTTCTTGAACGAAATCCATATTGCCAGGTGGCCTGGCATCAATTGGGAAAACAATATTGCATTAAAGAGATGCTTCCCGAGGCTTTAGCTGCATTTGATTTTGCCATAATTGCCGACGATTCTTTTATCGGAGCTTATTTCGAAAAGGGAAAGGTTCTGGAAAAAATGGGAAAACACAATGAGGCAATTGAAAATTACGAAACAACTATAAAAATAGAAGATCCTACCTCGCATGCATACTTGAGAATTGGAAAATGTCATGAAAAACTAAACAACGACGAGCTTGCAAAATTCTATTTCTACCAGACCGTACATGAGGATCCACTGCTAGATAAAGGTTGGTTAGCAATTACCGATTTCTACTTTCGTAAGGAAAATTATGAAAGAGCCTTGTATTATGTAAATAAGGCCATTAATATTGATGGTGAGAATGCCTTATACTGGAAAAAATGTGCTAAAATTCATTACGTCCTTGAAAACCTGGATGAAGCAGATTTTTCATATAAACAAGCCGTAGATCTTGGAAACTATGAGTTAGATACCTGGTTAAATTGGGCAGAAGTCGTTACGAAAAACAGTGATATTGATTCTGCTGTTGAAATTCTGATACAGGGACTCCAATTTTATCCGGAAGAAGCTGAAATAGAGTATAGAATGACCGGGTTATATCTTATGTTAAGTGATTCTGAACAAGCAAGATTTAGATTTATCAATGCACTAAAATTAGATATCTCTAAACTTACTATTTTTGAAGATGCATTCCCTGAGTATTACAACTCCATCTGGACCCAAAACATAATTAGTAATATTAAAAAGGCTTCGGAATAAAAGAACTATTTTTGTTTTTTTATTTTTTTAATGGGTCGTCGCAATTTATTAAGTTATATTATAATTTCTCTGAAAGGAGTCGCCATGGGAGCTGCAGACGTGGTGCCGGGAGTTTCTGGTGGTACCATAGCATTTATTTCGGGAATTTATGAGGAGCTTATAACCTCCATAAATAGTATAAATTTTTCCAAATTCAAAGTCTTAAGAAAAGAGGGATTTAAAAGTTTCTGGAAGGCTATTAATGGGAATTTTTTACTTGCTCTTTTTTCAGGTATTTTCATAAGTGTTTTTTCTTTAGCCAAGATGATAAGCTGGCTCTTGGTTAACCAACCTATATTGCTATGGTCCTTCTTTTTTGGATTGGTATTTGCCAGTATTTTTTTTATCGCCCGGGTTATTGAAAATTGGAATTTAGGCACTATTTCGGCATTTGTTTTAGGAGCGGTAATAGCGTATTATATAACAACCCTGCCACCTTCAGAAAATACTGAAAGTTTACCTTTCCTATTCCTTTCCGGAGCTCTTGCAGTGTGTGCTATGATCTTACCGGGAATATCGGGAGCATTCATTTTGGTGCTTCTCGGATCATATAAAACCATTTTGGATGCTGTTCACGAGAAGGAACTATACACCGTTGCAACGGTTGCTATGGGTGCGGTGTTTGGCCTTTTAAGCTTTGCCAGACTTTTAAAATGGATGTTCGAAAATTATAAGAACAGTACCCTGGCTCTTTTAACCGGATTTATTTTAGGTTCACTTAACAAAATATGGCCCTGGAAAAAAGTCCTGGAAACAAAAATATTTGGTAAGAAAGTTATTCCTGTAAATGAAGTAAACATTTCCCCCTTTCAATATGAAGGTGATAACCAATTACTCTACGCCGTAGTTTTAGCATTGCTTGGATTTTGCGTTATTTTTATACTTGAAAAACTAGCAGTAAAAAGTAAAAAATAACTCCAATGCAGAAGCCAAGAACTTTTCTTGATAAATTATTTCTGATCATAAAGGGTTTAGGAATGGGTGCTGCGAATAAAGTTCCCGGTGTCTCAGGAGGTATTGTCGCATTTGTCGCCGGCTTTTATGTAGAGTTTATTTATTCATTACAAAAAATAAATCTAAAAGCCTTTAAATTGCTTTTGAATGGCAGATTTAAAAGTTTTTACCGATACGTAAACGGACAATTTTTATCGCTACTAATATTTGGAATGTTGGTTAGCTATTTTAGCGTTTCCAAAATACTTGATTATTTTCTTGACCGACAAGAGTTGTTTGTTTGGGCCACTTTCTTCGGGATGATAATAGGTTCCATTTATTACATTGCCAATGATTTTAAACATTGGAATAAAGGAACTATCACATCGGGTTTTATTGGGTTTATTGTTGGAATTTCGATCAGCTTTTTAAGCCCGGCAAGGGAAAATGACAATTTGTTTTTTATCTTTCTCTGCGGAATTATAAGCGTTTCCGGCATGACCCTACCGGGCTTATCAGGATCATTTATACTGATACTTTTGGGTAATTACGTCTTGTTATTGGTAGATTCTGTAAACTCCCTATACGATACGATGGCCGAATTGATAAAAGGCGATTTTAGTTTCATAGAAAATCAGGCTCGTCTAAGAACATTGAAAATTCTTGCTGTGTTTACGGCTGGATCGGCCACTGGACTGGTTACCTTGTCCCATCTGCTTGGATATGTATTAAAACACTATAAATATATTACTTCCGCTGTTATAATAGGCTTTATCACCGGTTCTCTGGGTGTAGTTTGGCCCTGGAAAAATCCAATTTACATAAAAGATGAAGCCGGAAACATCGCTATTGATTCAAATGGAGATAAAGTAGTAATGAACTATGAAAGATATATTCCGGATTTTAGTAATAGCGAAACCTGGTGGGCAATCATGTTCGTAATATTGGGAATTGCATTGTTAATAGGATTAGAAAGGTATGGCAAAAACAGAAGAGCAGGAAATAGCTAGTTTTGGACTAATTGGAAAAAATATATCGTACTCTTTCTCTAAAGCGTATTTTAACAATAAGTTCACTTCAATGAACCTCGTGAACTGTAGCTATGAAAATTTTGACCTCTCCAAAATAGAGGAATTACCTGCTCTTATTAAAAAGCATAATACACTGAAAGGCCTAAATGTTACAATCCCTTATAAAGAGGCCATAATACCCTATTTGGATAGATTAAATAAAAAGGCGGAGCGCATCGGAGCAGTTAATACCATAAAATTTACAAAGGATGGTCTTAAAGGATATAACACAGATGTTTATGGTTTCAAAAAATCTTTCCAGCCATTTATAAAAAAGTGGCATAGCAAAGCCTTGATTCTCGGTACGGGCGGGGCCTCTAAAGCTGTTGCATTTGTTTTAAAAGAATTAGGTATCTCGTTCAAATACGTTTCAAGAAACCCAAAAGGAGATCAGATTGGTTATACCGAATTAAATAAGAAAATTATTAGATCACACAATGTGATTATTAATTGCACACCTTTGGGTACTTTCCCTGATATTGAAGCCAAACCAAATATTCCATATGAATTTCTTACTTCAAACCATTTACTTTTTGATCTTATCTATAACCCCGTAAAAACTGCATTTCTCTTATCAGGAGAACGCAAAGGCGCAATTATTTGTAATGGGGCAAAGATGCTGGAACTACAAGCCGAGAAAGCCTGGCGAATATGGAATTCCTAATATTCTATTCCTGAAGTTTTATAATAAGGCAAACCTCATAACACTTAAGGTATTAATTGATGCTTAAAAGTAGTTTGATTACCTTTGCAGTTATAAATGCTGTATGTATCCTGCAATGCTGGATTTAGCAAATCCACAGAAACATTAAATAAAATGTTGGAAAATAAAGACCATAAACTACAGGAAATTGTAGAGGGAGAAGAAAATTCAGAAACTACTGAATCTAAACAGGAATCAGAGAAAAGCACTGAACCAGAAGATAAATCCCATGAAGTAATAACAGCCGATAAAACGGAAACTGTTATAGAGGACGTCCATGAAGAAATAAATGACTCTAATGCGGAAGACGCAGAAGACAAAGATAATCATCGGAGGCATCATATTCCAATCCTTGACTATCACGCCATGTCTATGGAAAACCTGGTTGGGGAATTACAGAGATTGGTTAAAAATGAGAAAGTGCAGGCCATTAAAAAACATGTTGATGGCATAAAACACGAGTTTGATTTAAAATTCCTTGATTTTTTAGAACATAAGAAAGAAGATTTCATAGCCAAGGGTGGTAACGAAATTGACTTCAGATATAATTCTGTCACCAAACGGCAATTCAACGAGGTCTATTCTGAATACCGTGATAAAAGAAATGCGTACTATAAAAGTCTCGAGCAAAATCTTAGCGAAAACCTTGCAACCAGACTGGAAATTATTGCTCAGCTTAAGGGACTCGTTAATGTTGAAGAAGACATAAACACTACTTACAAAAGTTTTAAAGACATTCTGGAAAGATGGCGACATGCGGGACCAATCCCGAGAAATAAATACAATGATGTATGGAGAACATACCATCACCATGTTGAGATCTTTTACGACTTTCTGCATCTTAACAGGGAATTAAGGGACCTGGATTTTAAGCATAATTTAGAGGAAAAGATTAAACTGGTTGAAAGGGCTGAAGCCTTAGCAGAAGAAGAAGACCTTAATAAAGCATTTAGGGAATTACAAACACTTCATAAGGTTTGGAAAGAAGACATAGGACCAGTTGATAAGGAACATCGAGAAGAAATTTGGGAGCGATTTAGCAATGCTACCAAAGCCATGCACCAAAGGAGACAGGATTATTTTAAGGATCTGGACAAAGTGTATGAGCAAAACTTAGAAAAGAAAAAAAGTATTATTCAAAAGATTATCGAAATAGGGTCTCATGTCGCCAGCCACCATAAAGACTTGCAACAACAAATAAGAGATATAGAAGAACAAAGAGAAGCTTTCTTTAAGGCCGGTAAAGTGCCCCAGAATGTAAATGAAAAAACCTGGGCAGATTTTAAAGAAGCTGTTAGAGGATTTAACAGAAATAAAAACGCCTATTATAAAAAACTTAAAAAAGATCAGCAGGATAATCTCGACAAGAAAAGAGATCTTCTCGGCTTAGCACAATCTTTAAAAGATAGTGAAGACTGGGATACCACAACCTCCGAAATGAAAAGAATTCAGAGGGAATGGAAAACTATTGGGCATGTACCCCGAAAATACTCTGACAAGATTTGGAATGATTTTAAAAATGCTTGCAATCATTATTTTGACAGACTGCACGCTACAAAAAATAAAGCTCATACTGAAGAGGCTGCAAATTTTGATAAGAAATTCGCCTGCCTGGAAAAACTGAAAGCCTTTGAACTGTGCGGAGATAAAGAAAAAGATTTGGCCATAGTGAAATCTTTTATAGATGAATGGAAGTCTTATGGCAGGGTTCCCTTTAATAAAAAGAATATAAATGTCAAGTTTAACACGATTCTGGATGCTATTTTCAAAAAACTTGATGTTAGCAAACAAGAATCGGAGCTAATGAAATATGGGGACAAGCTTAAAAAACTTGCAAACGCAGATAATGAAAGAGCCTTACTCAATGAGCGAACATTTATTCGAAGAAAGATAGATGAAAGCTTAAATGAAATTCGCCAATTAGAAAACAATTTACTATTCTTCTCAGATACTTCAGGTGATAATCCTCTTGTAAAAGATGTTGTAAAGAACATAGACCGTCAGAAAGAAACCCTGGCAACGTGGAAGGCCAAGTTGAAAAATCTGAATATTATGCAACATAATCTTAACAAAGAAGAAATTCAGGAAAGTGAAGATCCGGATAGTTCAGAAGAGGAATAAAACAATTGCTTAAAATTTCCTTCTTATAATTTCTCTTTATTAATTGTGAAAAAAACTAAAGATTAATAAAGTTGCATTATTTAACTTCGAGGGCAAGTAATTTAAAACTCTTTTATTTTTACATTTCTAAATTTGATTCTGCCAGGTTCTGTAGCCTGGAGTGCTATATAACCCTGAGATAAATCATCGTCGTAAATATCCGCTGTGAGTTTACCATTGATCCAGGTACGGATATGATTACTTTTACAAGTAATTTTATAGCTATTCCACTTTCCTACAGTTTCTACATTTACCAATGGTTTTGACCTGGTAACAATAGATCCGGTTCTTGATTCCTGGTCCGGATGGAAATCCCAAATATTCATCTCATAACAATCCGTGTTTGAGATCTCTTTGTTTTTACATCTCACAAATATTCCCGAATTTATCCCTGAATCCGGATAAAACTCAAGTGAAAGTGTAAAATTTTGATATTTTTTATTCGTCATAACAAATCCCGATCCACCTAATGAAGTTCCAACCAACAAATCGCCATCAAATTTCCAGGACGCCCTTCCTTCCTGAAACCATTCATTTGAATCCTTAACGAAAATAACCTTCTCAGCATCGTTACCCAGGCCGCAGGAAATAAATAAGAGGACTAATCCAAATAACCAAAAACTTGTCAAACTTTTAATCATAACTAACAGTATTAAGTTGATCTAATTATATAAAATTGAAATTATTATTACAAATTAAAGAAGTTTGATCTTGTATGAAAAAGTCGAGACTGTAAATATCATTTCAAGGATTAAACAGAGACTCAATGAAATAAACATAAGAATGTCTATTTGACCAAATCAAACATTCTGGTATATTTTACAATTATGCTGTTATTTAATGGATCGTTATTCTGCAAATTATGATTATACACAATAAACAGTCCTGTATTTGCTCGTTGTAGCCAGCTAAATCTAAAGTTGAACGCCCAAAGTTTGTTCACTGTATTGTTTTGCACAAGTCCCTGAATTAATATGTTTGATTTAAAAGCATAAGTCAATCGGGTTTGAAAAACATTTGCTGTAAAATCCCCTCCGGGAAGTTCAAATTTATTGTATTGATATGAAAGATTTGCATTAAATTTTTCACCTGCCCTAAATTGCATATCTGCTGTATTGAGGTATCGCGTACCACCAAAAGAACCTCCAAATACAGACCTTATATTAACGGATACTGGTTTAGAACCATTTGTAAAAAAAACAAGTTGTCCTTCCGCATGTTTATATGTTCCGGGCTCTACAATAACTCCTTCATAAATTTCAAATGGCTCAAGGAGACCTTCTGTAGTTAAATTAATCCCTGTATGTATTTCCGTACCACTTTTAAACGCCCAGTGATTATCAATATGCAAAAAACCGGTTTCCTGAAATCCATCAAAATCCCAATATCCTCTGTAGGATACATGTGGCCTTAATTCCAAAATCTTTGAATTTTCATTTTTAGGCCTGAGATGATAGAGCACCAGGCCCTCTGGCTTTCTGAATGCTGAACGCAAAAGAAACCCTACTTCCGGATTAAAACCCTGGCCGACTTCTGTATATGCTGCACGCATTTCCCAATTATCCCAATTATAGTCTGCCTGCAATTTAAAAGCATGTTCATTGATGGTGTCATACGAACCTGAAGTTTTAGAGTAAAAACCGGATAATCTTGCCTTTTTACCCAAGCCAAATTTCCCGTCAATTGAATATGTCCGGTTATAATCATCTGGGGATTCCAGGCCTGAACGATTTACAAAAATAGCACCTAAAGCAGTTCTTCCTTTAAATTCATAATTAACTCTGGCTACCGTAAAATTATTTTTTTCTATACCTTCCTGTTCCACGTCATCTGTAAACATGGTAAGTAAACCAACATTAGTTCTGTTTAATTTACCGGATACTCTTGCACCACCAATGATTGGGACTATATTTCCGTCGTCTCCTATGCCTATTCGCCGACTAAAAAACAGATCTACCTCCCCCGGGCTACCTACGGTAAATAAACCGGCATTTTCCAAAAAGAAAGGTCGTTTTTCAGGAAAAAACAAGTTAAACCTATCAAGGTTCACTTGCTGATCATCCACCTCAACCTGAGCAAAATCTGTATTATAAGTGAGATCAAGGGTGAGACTTGGTGTAATGCTGTATTTTATATCCCCACCAATTTCGGGTGTAAATTCATTTTTTGGTTCACTGGAAGTGTAGTCCTTGTCTAGCCTACCTAAAACATAAGGGATTATTTTAAGGTTACCGGGGCTTCTAAGCTCCAGGCCTGTTAATGTCCCGGCAAGCGAAAGACGATACAATGTAAATCCGATAGGCATCGGTGCCCAATAAACAATTTCATTCGTCTTGCGAATATTTCTTCGAAAGTTTATTCCCCAGTCTTTACCAGCTTGAAATCGAATTGTTCGCAAGGGAATGGCAAACTCTGCACTCCATCCATATTCTTTGACCTGTGCCTTTACGGTATAAGAGGCATCCCAATTAAGGTTAAAACCTCCTATAGTACCTGATTGTTGTCTGTTTACATTTCTATTGCCTTGTCCTTCATTATCTACCTGGGCGTCATATTCAATTCCGAGTGAGTTTGTTCCAAAAACAAAACCATTCTGTCCATCTTTATAAGTGTCTAAAATAAAAATAAAGGCATCGGTGTTATCTAAATTTGCATCTCTTCGCGGATCAGAGACTACCAGCTTGTCGGGCTGTGCATCATAGCAAATAACAGAGAGATAAAATGTTTCATCGGTATAAGCTATTCGAATATCAGTTTTCTCAGATGCAGGATTTCCAAAATTAGGTTGAACTTGATATAGGTTGCCAAAGGGAGTTATTTCCTTCCAAAATTCATCATCCATTACTTCACCATCTATTACTGGTCCCTTTTTAACAGGTATCGCTCTGGCAATAGGACGATCTGCAGTGTCATAGGTAGACTCGGTAACCTGACAATATAAGTAGGTCGTATTGCATAAAATACACAAAATAACAAATAAAACGCAGGCTACCCGCATGAGCTGGTATTTAGTCAAGTGTATTAAATGTAATAATATTTTAACAAATAAATGAGTCCTATTTTAAGTATTATTTGTCTTTAATATATTTTTAATTAAAGCAGACAAAACACTGAATTAAAAAAGTTAACCAGTTTAAAATTTTTATATTTATGGGCACGTATTAAATTAATCATGAAAAAACAATTTTACCCTCTGTTTGCACTTCTATTTCTTCTATTTTCACTCGTTTTCACTTACGGGCAATCTTCAACGGCCTCTAATGAAGTAATCTCTGGATTCTCAGAAACACGCCTTGATAGGTATTCAAAATTTTTGAATAATGAAATAACTGAAGGACGAATACCCGGTGCGGTTTCCTATATTTATCGGAATGGAAAGATAGTACACAAAGCAGCTTATGGATATAGCAGTTGGGAAGCAAAGAAACCAATGCAACAAGACAATATTTTTCATATTATGTCTATGACCAAGCCAATTATCTCAGCTGCTTTTTTAATGTTGTATGAGGAAGGGTATTTTTTCCTTACAGACCCTGTTTCCAAATATCTCCCACAGTTTAAAGACTTCAAGGTATCTCTTGATGTAAATAAAGGAATAGATGGTGCTACCGAACCGGCAAAATCTGAAATAACTATTCATCAACTGTTAACACATACGGCCGGCTTTACCCATGGTATTGGAGGCACAACGTTGGACAATGAAATTGCTCAGGCCATATATTTTGAACCGCAATCTTCCATCGAAAGCAGGGTAAACACTCTTATAGGTTTGCCCCTTATAGGTCATCCTGGAGAGCAATGGCATTATAGCGCCTCCCCAGATGTACTATCACTACTTATTGAACATTTTTCCGGAATGACTACCGCTGAATTCCTGCAAATTAGAATTTTTGATCCTTTGGAAATGAAAGACACGGGTTATAATATTCCAACTAATGACCAGGATAGATGGGTTCCAGTTCATAATATCAACAAGGAAGGTAAATTAGTAAATTCAGATGAACAACTCCCTATTGAAGGGAATATGGTGTACGGAGGAACTCATGGCCTTTTTTCTACAGCAGACGATTATATGAAATTTTGTCAAATGATGCTCAATGGCGGTACAGGAAATGGAAAACGATTTTTAAGCCCTAAGACCGTTGAATTAATGACTATGAATCAGGTGGGAGACTTATATAATGGACAAGGGTTTGGCCTTGGTTTCGGAATTACGACAGATGTAGCTAAAAGCAAAGCTCTTGGTTCAGAAGGAGCATTTTATTGGAGTGGTGCCTATAGCACCTACTTCTTTATAGATCCAAAGGAAGATTTAATAGCCATCTTAATGACCCAGGTTCAGCCATATAGCAACTATTATGGTGCCAAACTTCCACAATTTGTTTATCAAGCTTTGTTAGATAAAAACTAATTAAAATAAAAAGTATCTTGCTTTCTTTTTTACTGTATGCAAATTCACTTAGTTCTATTAATTATTTTTATTAGCCTGAAAGCTGTTGCCCAGGATACCTTTCGTTTTCAGAAAGAAGTTCTTGCCATTCAGAAAAAATACGACACATTATGGGACAATTCCAAAGAAACAATAGTTTTTACAGGCAGTTCAAGTATACGAACATGGAAAAACCTGCAGGAACTTTTTCCCGATTACCAAATTGTAAATTCAGGTTTCGGAGGCTCCCAGACAATTGATTTACTTTCGTATACGAATGAATTGATATTGCACTACAATCCGAGGAAAGTGTTTATTTATGAGGGAGATAATGATTTAAATGATCGTAAAAAACCCCGGGAAATTATTTCCGTTACCAAAGAAATCATTACGAAAATTAAGAGTACTATTCCAGATATCCGAATTGTTATTATATCTGCCAAACCCAGTTTGGCGCGATGGCATTTAAAAGGAAAATACAAAAGACTCAATCGTAAGTTTAAACATTTATGTAAAGAAGAAGAGAACCTGGATTATGCTCATATATGGGATATTATGCTTAATGGAAAGAAATTGAAAAGAGACATTTTCATTGAAGACGGTCTGCATATGAATGAAAAGGGATATGAGTTATGGTATCAGATAATTAGTAATTATGTTCAATAAAAATTTTAATCATGATAAAATCAATACTTTCAAAATCGCTTGTTTTACTTTTTGGTATGACTTTATTCTATGCATGTCAAAAGGGTAAAATGAAAGAAATAATATTTCCTTCAACAGACCTGAGTTCAGAAAATCTTATTCCAAAACCGTTAAAGATAATTCCTACCCATAACGCCTTTGGATTAGATCATACCACCGCAATCTACACATCACAAACCGACAAGAGTTTTGAAGAAGTAGGTTCTTTTCTAGCCGATAAAATAAAATCGAAAACGAATTTAAGGCTTGCCGTAAACGAAACAGACGCCGGACAGGTTAATCGAATGATCTTTATAAATCAATCTGACAGCGAAGAACTTGAAGGCCCGGAAGCTTACCAATTATATATTTCTAAAGATTCAATTATACTTAATGCAAAAACATCTGAAGGGGCGTTTCGCGGAGTACAGACCCTTCGACAGCTCATCCCCGAAACCAGTAATGATACACTTGCCGAAATGCCATTATGGCCAATCGCCACGGGAAAAATTTTAGATAAACCTAATTTTGAATACAGGGGTTCCATGTTAGATGTGGCACGTCATTTCTTTAGTGTTGATGATGTAAAAAAATATATTGATCTCCTCGCTTATTATAAGATAAATGCGCTGCACCTGCATCTGACAGATGACCAGGGCTGGCGGATAGAAATCAAATCCTGGCCGAAGCTAACTGAAGTTGGAGGCAGTACAGAAGTTGGTGGCGAAGCAGGCGGTTTCTTTACACAGGAAGATTATAAAGATATTGTGGCCTATGCACAGCAAAGATATATGATTATAATTCCTGAAATTGATATGCCCGGACATACCAATGCGGCTTCAGTCTCCTATCCCATTCTAAATGGAAATGGAAAAACTCCGAAATTATATGAGGGAACTGCGGTGGGATTTAGCACATTTGACACCAGAAAGGATACGGTTTATGCCTTTATTGATGATGTGGTACGTGAGATCTCTGCTATAACACCCGGTCCCTATTTCCATATTGGCGGGGATGAAAGTCATGTGACCAAAAAAAACGACTATATCTTCTTTGTCAATAAAGTAGAAAAGATTGTACAAAAGTATGGTAAACGAATGATTGGATGGGATGAAGTTGCCCAGGCAGATATTGATAATTCGTCGATTGCACAGTTCTGGGACAGCGAGAAAAATGCAATAGAAGCGTCTCGTAAAGGAATGAAAGTAATTATTTCACCTGCAAAAAAAGCGTATTTGGATATGCAATATGATACCCTTTCCAAACATGGACTCCATTGGGCAGCATATATTCCTGTTGATACGGCATATGTTTGGTCTCCGGAGAGTTATGCAGGCATTCCAAAAGAAAACATTTTAGGAGTTGAGGCTCCTCTTTGGTCCGAAACAATTAGCAATATTGATGAATTAGAATATCTGGCCTTTCCAAGAGTTATAGGATATTCTGAACTGAGCTGGAGTACGGAAGAAAACCGAAATTGGGAAAACTTCAAGGTACGCCTGGCAAACCAGGCAACATTTTTGGACCGAATGAATGTGAAATTTTACCCTTCCAAATTAATCGATTGGAAGGAAAGTAGATTTACCTATAAAACCATTGAAAAAGACTAATTTTTACAGTAAACTATTCTTCTTCTGCCTTATCGGTATCTGCAGAAGTTTCAGTAAAATCTGTAATTCCATGATCGTGTAAAATATTATACCATTGTATAACTTTTTTGATATCACTTACATAGACCTTGTCTTCATCGTAATTAGGCAATACTTCAAAAAAATATTCCTCAAGACTTAATTTATCCTCTTTATGCTTAACGGAGGTTTTACCGCCTTTTTCCTTGGTTTGGATTTTTTGAAATACAGCTCTTAGTGGAAGTTCTTCTTCCAAAGTATAAATCGCAATTTCAGATAGTACGCTTACATTACTGCTCATACCCACAGTAACTTTTTTATTATCTAACAGGGATTCCGCGACAAGCCCTGTTCTTGTTTGGGTAAGCAATCTATAAAGTCCGGGCCTCCCTCCAATTGATAGTATTTTATCTAAACTCATAAATATTTTTAAAACAATAAATATTAAACTCTATGTAATTAATCCGCTGGTTTAGCGAACTTTTTTTAAGTCAGGGAAACGCATTTTATACTCCACATTAATTTTACCTTTTGAAATATTAACAAGTTTGCCTTTCAGCAACCTCTTTTTAAGGCTGGAGAGTTTATCTGTAAAAAGAATTCCTTCAATATGGTCGTATTCATGTTGTATAACTCTGGCTAAAATTCCATCATAAGTCTCCTTATGTGGCTTGAAATTCTCATCCAAATAGCTAATTTCAATAGTATCCTTTCGGGTAACATCCTCACGGATATCAGGAATACTAAGACAACCTTCATTAAAAGCCCAATTAGTTCCGGATTCCTCCTCAATTTTGGCATTAATAAATACTTTTTTAAAATTTTTAAGAGCCTCCTGTTCTTCCGGAGCTAGTTCTTCATCATCCGCAAAAGGTCCTGTATCTACCAAAAATAGTCTAATTGGCAGTCCTATTTGTGGAGCAGCTAATCCTACACCATTTGCGTTATACATAGTTTCCCACATATTGGCAATTAATTCCTTTAATTGGGGGTAGTCTTTGTTTATAGATTGCCCTGTTTTTCTTAAAACAGGATCCCCGTATGCTAAAATAGATAAAGTCATTCTGCTATTTTCTGTTTAAATATGACTGTAAAATAAGGGTTGCACTTATTTCATCTATCAATTCTTTATTCCTGCGTTGCTTTTTTTTAAGTCCTGCTTGGACCATGGTCTGAAAAGCAACTTTTGATGTAAATCGCTCATCCTGACGATCTATGGGAATTGATGGAAAAGTTTCTTTTAATTTTTTTAAAAATGGCTGAATTAATACTTCCGATTCAGATGGTGTATTGTTCCATTGCTTAGGCTCACCCACAACTATCCTTGCTATATTTTCCTTTGCAATATAATCTTGCAGATACTTTAAAAGTTCTTTGGTATTTACGGTAACCAAGCCAGATGCAATAAGCTGCAGCTCGTCTGTAACTGCTATTCCTGTTCGTTGTTTACCAAAATCCAGTGCAATAATTCTCGCCAAATCAATTTTTTTGCAAAAATAAGGGATAATTTGTTACGCCTATAAAAATTAAAGATTTATTAATAGTTACGGCCTATCTTTGCGCAAATTATTCTGACATGATGAATGTACTCCGAAATATAATTGAAAATGCCTGGGAAAATCGAGAACTCCTGAAAGAAACCAAAACACAAGATGCTATAAGAGAGGTAATTCAATTAATAGATGATGGAAAATTACGCTGTGCAGAACCTGTGAAGGGAGATTGGCAGATAAATGAATGGGTGAAAAAGGCCGTTGTACTTTACTTCCCAATTCAAAAAATGGAAACTCTGGAAGCTGGGATTTTTGAATATCACGATAAGATTCCGCTCAAGAGAGGCTATAAGGAAAAGGGGATTCGTGTTGTCCCTCATGCTGTAGCCAGACATGGTGCCTACATTTCAAAAGGCACAATACTAATGCCTAGTTATGTAAATATAGGCGCCTACGTGGATGAGGGCACCATGGTTGATACCTGGGCCACCGTTGGGAGCTGCGCGCAAATTGGTAAAAACGTACATCTAAGCGGTGGTGTTGGCATAGGAGGGGTTTTAGAGCCCTTACAGGCTGCCCCGGTTATAATTGAAGACAATGCCTTTATTGGTAGCAGATGTATTGTCGTTGAAGGTGTAAGAGTTGAGCAGGAGGCTGTTTTAGGAGCAAACGTTGTGTTAACTGCTTCTACAAAAATTATTGATGTCACTGGTGACACTCCCGTAGAGCGAAAAGGTTTGGTGCCTGCAAGATCTGTAGTAATTCCCGGCAGTTATACTAAGAAATTTCCAGCCGGAGAATTTCAGGTCCCCTGTGCTCTTATTATAGGTGTTCGTAAAGCCAGCACAAACAAAAAAACATCCCTAAACGAAGCTCTCCGGGAGTATAATGTAGCCGTTTAATTTTTTTAATAAAATTGTGCGGGATAATATTTTCTCTTATTTAAAGTTATAACTTTGTTAATTGTTTAGGAATAATGCCTACTTACCATTTATCAAATGAATAGTTCCAGAGAGAAAATATCAGCTTTAATTATTACTTATAATGAAATTGGCTATATAGAAAAGTGCATCCAATCTATAAATTTTGCAGATGAAATAATCGTAGTTGATTCTTTTAGTACAGATGGAACTTATGAATATTTAGCTAATCTTGATAATGTAAAAGTAATTCAACATCCTTTTGATAACTTTACCTTACAAAAATCATTTGCCTTAAAGCAGGCTTCAAATGATTGGGTTCTTTTTTTAGATGCAGATGAGGTTGTTTCAGAAAATCTTAAATCTGAAATCATAGAAACAATTAGTTCCAATCCGGAACATTCGGCTTATTGGTTTTACCGGAAGTTTATGTTCCAGAATAAATCCTTGCTATTTAGCGGATGGCAAACAGATAAGAACTATCGGCTGTTTAGAAAAAGTAGAGCTAAATTTTCCGAAGAAAAGTTGGTACATGAGACCTTGGTAGTTAATGGGTCTTCGGGAATTTTAAATGAAAAACTAGTTCATTATTGCTACAAAAATTTCAATGAGTATAAGGAGAAAATGATAAGTTATGGCCGATTAAAGGCTAAGGAGTCATTTTTTAAAGAGAATAAATTCAATTACGTTTCCCTGGTCGTCAAGCCAGCTTGGAAATTTTTACATCGTTATTTCCTTCGATTAGGTATACTTGATGGCCAAAAAGGAATTATTATCTGTTATCTTGATGCACTTGGAGTTCTAGAGCGTTATCGGGAATTAAAGAGATTGGAGAACACGAATGACCTAGCCTATTATTTAGCTATGCCAGAATAACTCTGGATAATCTCATTTATTCATACTTCATTACTTAGTAGCGGAAAAGGTTAATTCTGAACCAGGCAAACAGCATTATTTTTTTTGCCATTTTCAGGTGTTATGCTTACTTATTTTAGCCCAAATACACATTAAAACTCCTTTACTTTTATAATATCATATTCGCATTTTAATTACTTTGCAAATATGTGTGATTCATTGAATTTAATGGGCCTGTTAGGCTTGAAAATCTTGTATTAATTTGATGAGCATATTGGATATGCTATGCAAAAAACTACATTTGTAATAATTGTGAAAATAAATAATTTTAAATGAGTGCGGTAAGTGTAGTAGTTAGTACTTGCAACCAACCTGAAATGTTGGAAAAGGTTCTATGGGGATTCAATTGCCAAACTTACATGGATTTCGAATTGATCATTGCCGAGGATGGGTCGGATACCCAAACTAAAGAATTGATCAATAAAATAAAGACCCGGGTATCCTTTCCCATAAGTCATATTTGGGAAGAGAATGATGGCTTTCAGAAAAGCAAAATATTAACCAAGGCCATTTTATCATCCAATGCGGATTACATAATTATAACAGAAGGCGACTGTATTCCCAGAGAGAATTTTATACAGGTTCACTATTTAAATAAGGAACCTGCAACATTTATTTCAGGAGTTTCTTATTTGTTGCCTTTGAATATTTCAAAGGCATTATCGCTAAAGGACATTGAAGAGCAAAATTGCTTCAAAATCAAATGGCTTGAAGAGAAAGGAATAAAAAAATCATTTAAAAATGCAAGGACTGATTCAAGAGGATTTGTTTCAAAAGTCCGTAATATTTTAACCCCCACAAAGTACGGTTGGAACAGGTACAATTCTTCGGGATGGAAAAAAGATATTCTTAAAATTATTGGTTTTGATACAGGTATACCATTTGAAGCTGAGGACCGGGAATTTAGAGAACGTTTACATAATTATGGGATTAAGTTTAAGCAACTTCGATATAGCGCCGTCTGTGTACATTTAGATCGTAAAAGCGTTTCCAAATCGCCTGAAGTTCTTAATAAGAATGCGGTAAACAAGAAATTTCTTGTTATCCAACAAAAAATGATTGGGGATGTATTAGCAAGTACGATTATCTGCCGTACTTTAAAACATTTGCACCCTGAATGTACCATCCATTATGTCGCAAATGAAAATACCTTAGCAGTATTGAACAACAATCCACACATCGATCATATCATCATTTTTAAACAAGAATTTAGCGAAAATAAAAGGGCCCTTTATTCATTTTTAAAATCGATCCGAGCGCAATCTTACGACGTAGTCATAGATGCTTATGGGAAATTGGAAAGTAATCTGATTTCTATTTTTGCCCGATCACAACGCAAAATTGCTCACCACAGGTGGTACACTTCCTGGATATATACTGATACCGTAATAGAAAGCCAAATAGCGGATAACAAGAATTCACTTGCTAATAAAATCAGATTGCAACTACTTAATCCTATCGCATCGGAATTTGATGATTATTCTATCTCTCCTAAATTATATCTTAGCGAGGAAGAAATTGCTCTGGCCAAACACAAAGTTGGGGAATTAAAAAGCACTTCTGATCAGAAACTGATCATGATAAGTATTTTGGGAAGTAGTGCCTTAAAAACTTACCCCGCTGAATATATGTCCAAGGTTGTTGACATAACTTGTTCAAATACTGATGGCATCATACTTTTTAATTATTTACCCAATCAAAGAGATGAGGCCAGGGCTATATATGACAAGTGTAACGAAGTCTCTAAATCAATGATAAATTTTGACTTTTACGCAAATTCTTTAAGGGAATTTATTCTGATACTTTCACAGTGTGATGCCCTAATTGGGAATGAAGGAGGGGCAGCCAATATGGCCAAAGCCCTAGGGGTACCCACATTTTGTCTCTTTAGCCCTTTTATCGTTAAGGAGGCATGGCATGATAGTTCATCTGCATCGAATACTGCCATCCATTTAAATGACTATCACCCGGAATTATTTATAAATATGGACAAAAAGAAAATTAAAAAAGAAATACAATCCATCTACGAATATTTTAAACCCATTCTTTTTGAAGAACAATTACTTCTTTTTCTAAATAAGTATTGCAATAATAGGGCTCTAATAGATAATTCTTTGAATGAAAGATATTAAATTTGATTTAGCCATAATCATAATAAATTATAACTCTGCCAAGTACACCAAGCAGTGTATTCAAAGTGTTTTGGACAATACGACAAGTACAATTT
>NZ_JBATKE010000072.1:0-5798 GCF_049669105.1 Eudoraea sp. | reverse complement strand
TCCTTACGGTCCTTTTACCTACCAGGGAGTCATTTTGAAGCCCGTATTAGGCTGGACCAACCATCATTCCATAGTTGAGTATAATGGCAAATGGTTATTGTTTTATCATGACAGTTCCCTTTCGGGTGGGAAAACACATCTAAGAAGTGTTAAGGTAACGGAATTGCTATACAATAAAGATGGGACCATTAAAACTATTAATGCCATGGTGGATTAAAGATTTGATCCATTATCGTTCCCCTATTATCCAAAATAGTATTAATACAAGGTTTGAAGACACAATTAAAAACAGTTAATTAATAAAACAATTATAAACAATGCTAAACCATAAAACTCTAACCAATCTCTTCTTAATTTTATTACTGTCATTGCAAGCCGTTATTGGTCAGGAAAATAAAATCACAATACACGTAAATAAAGCAAAAGACACGATAAGCAAACACATTTATGGTCATTTTGCGGAGCATTTAGGAAGGGGTATTTATGATGGTTTTTATGTGGGAAAAACCTCTGAAATTCCCAATATTAATGGGATTAGAAAGGATGTTGTAGAGGCGCTAAGAGAATTGGAAATACCTGTATTAAGATGGCCCGGAGGGTGTTTTGCCGAACAATACCAATGGAGAGATGGGATTGGACCTGTTAAGGACAGACCACTTGTGGTGAATACTTTTTGGGGTGGTGTTACGGAAGATAATTCCTTTGGGACCCATGAGTTTTTGGAACTATGTGAGTTGTTGCAAACAGAACCCTATATTGCCGTCAACATAGCCAGTGGCACCGTAAAAGACGCTTATCAATGGGTAGAGTATGTAACCTCTGATAAGGATAGTGAAATTACAAGACTGCGGCGTAAAAATGGCAGGGAACGTCCCTGGGATGTTAAATTTTGGGGTATAGGTAATGAGAACTGGGGTTGTGGTGGAAGTATGAACGCGGAATACTATACTAATGTCTTTAAAAGATTCAGTACCTACTGCAATGCAGAATATAAAATTGCCAGCGGAGGAATCTATGATGATTTGGAATGGACTAAAACCTTTATGACCGGCATTACGGGTACTCCTGGATATTTAAATATTGCACATGGATTGTCCTATCACTATTATACTATTGTCAATAATTGGGAGGTTAAAGGCTCTGCGACGGATTTTGTAGAAAACGAGTGGTTTAAAAGCATGCAAAATACCATGAAGATGGAGGGAAATCTGGAAGATCATATTGCAATAATGGATGAACACGACCCCGATAATACTATAGCTTTGATTGCAGATGAGTGGGGCACCTGGTACGACGTGGAACCGGGCACGAACCCTGGGTTTCTTTATCAGCAGAATACCCTTAGGGATGCTCTGGTGGCTGCCTTGGGCCTAAATATCTTTAATAATCACTCCCGACGGATTAAGATGGCAAATATTGCTCAAACCGTAAATGTATTGCAAGCCATGATACTTACCAGTGGGAATCAAATGGTGAAGACCCCTACTTTCCATGTATTCAGAATGTTTAAGGTACATCAGGATGCACTTCATTTACCTTCTGAGGTAACTACCCAAAATTATAAAAATGATAATAGTGAAATTCCGGCTTTGTCCGTTTCTGCCTCCAGAGATAAGAGTAAAAATGTAAATATTACTATTGCCAATGTAGATCCCAAAAGGAATTTGCCAACAACTATTGAAATTCCTGGAATGGAAAATTGGGGAACTATCACCGCTAGTATTATTACTTCTGACAAAATGAACGCACTAAATGATTTTGGTAAAGAAGAATTGGTTCAAATTCAGAAGTTTTCGGATTACAGAATGAATACATCGAAGATTGAGTTAAATATGCCTTCAAAATCTGTTGTATTACTGAGTATTAGTGACCATTAATCATATCTAATTAAAACAACTCCTATCAGTAATTTGGATAAAATTTCAAGGACTTGAGGCAAAATGTTATTAAATTTTTTTAGTCTGTTCATCAAAAAACTATATCAAATGAAAACCTCAAAATTATATTATGTCCTTCTAAGCTTTATGATCTTTGCGATAAATGATGTAAAAGCCCAAAACCAAATAGGAATTTTTGATAACAACAGCGATATCGGCGATTGTAGGTTAAAGGGATTTTCGGAATATTCTGCAGAAAATCAAACCTATAAAATTGGTGGTTCAGGAACGAATATGTGGTTTGGGAAGGATGATTTTCAATATTTATGGACAACTGTCCAGGGCGATTTTATTCTGAGAGCGGAAGTAAAATTTTTAGGAAAAGGGGTAGATCCTCACAGGAAAGTTGGATGGATAGTTAAGAATAATTTGGATGCAAATTCAAAACACGTAAATGCCACTACGCATGGTGATGGCCTTACCACCTTACAATACCGTGAAGAAGTTGGTGGAGAAACCAGGGAAGAGATTTCTACAGATACATTCCCGGATGTAATTCAATTGGAAAGAATTGGCAATAATTATATTATGTCTACGGCCAGATTTGGGGAAGAATTTACAAGTGTGGAATTAAAGGATATGGAACTGGACAACTCTGTTTACATCGGAATTTATAGTTGCTCCCATAACCCGGAGGTAATGGAAACTGCGGAATATAGAAACGTTAGAATTATTAGACCGGTTGACCCTGATTACACGCCTTATCGCGATTATCTTGGCAGCAATCTGGAAATTATGGATGTAAGCAGTGGACATCGCGAGATTATCTATAGGTCTGCACATTCCATACAGGCACCTAATTGGACACCAGATGGAACGAAATTAATATACAATTCAAAAGGGCATTTATATAATTACGAAATTTCTTTCAATACCATCTCGCCCTTGAATACGGGATTTGCCGTAAATAACAATAATGATCATGTCCTCACTTTTGATGGTACACTCTTAGGAATTAGCAATCATAATCCGGATGACGGCAGAACCTCTGCTTTGTATTACTTACCAGCTAAAGGTGATTCTCTGCCTAAAATGGTTACTAAAACCGGTGTGGGGGCATCATATTTACATGGTTGGTCACCTGATAATAAGAAAATGGTGTTTACCGGTAACCGAAATGGAGCGTATGATATTTACGCCGTTGATATAGATTCCGGTAAGGAACATCAGCTTACCAATCAAACTACTTTAGATGATGGGCCGGAGTATAGTCCGGATGGTGAATTCATCTTTTTTAACTCAACCCGCACTGGAAAGATGAAACTATGGAGAATGAAAGCTGACGGTGAAGATCAAAAGCAATTGACCTTTGATGAATACAATGATTGGTTTCCGCATATCAGTCCGGATAAAAAATGGATTGCTTTCATTTCTTTTCCCAAGGACATAGACCCCGCTGATCATCCGTTTTACAAGCATTGTTTATTGCGGATTATGCCATACGAAGGAGGAACACCAAAGGTAGTGGCATACATCTATGGCGGACAAGGTTCTATTAATGTGCCAAGCTGGTCTCCGGATAGTAAAAAAATAGCATTCGTAACCAATACCAAATTATAACTTTGGTTTAGGTAATAACTTCAGTTTTTTTCAAATATTACTTGGGATGTTAACACACAACATGTCTGGGATATCCTTAGCAACCTAAAATTCTCTTTAATTTTTTCTCTTAGGCATTATCAGGCTATCTGCCGGATAGTTTTCTTTTAGATAGTTCATTTGATCTTTTGCCCAAACAATAATCTTTTGCCTTTGATCTTCTGTAAGATTAGCTTCTTTATGTAAGCCTAAATTGGTATAAGAGGGTAATGGCATTTCTTTCTCTTCTACCATTTCAATAGTTTCTTCAAATTTATGATTCTGAACAGCTATGGGCATTTTGGTAAAAGTTGAGAAATTTAAATGTCTCTTTCCATCTACCACATGGTCATTTAGCCACCATGCCACCGGCTGTACATTTGCATACCACGGATACTCCGTTTTATTTGAATGGCAATCATTGCAGGAAACCTGCAACAGATGGCTGATATCATCCGGTACCTGATATTTTGTAGAAACGTCATAAGTTAGGTCGTTGGATTCGTTCTTTTCAGGCCGGAAAAACTGTATAATTATCAATGCAATACCTAATCCGATTAAAACTTTCTTTAACATGTTTTATAATTTAAGTGAATGTTTAAATATATTTATTTTTAGACATTAATATTATCCAAAGGTTTAACTAAATAGCTATTATTTATACTTTTTTACACGGTCATCAGAAATTACACCATTCCAATCCATTCCAAAAGCAAAGTCATACTAATTCTTTTGGTACCTTTTTTAGGATTCATATCTCTGGTCATCACCTCAATTTTTTCTTCAACAGCTTTCATTTCAGTGGGTATTTGAAAAGTCAGCAATTGCCATGACCCTATTTTAGCCGCCATAATGACCATCAAATTCGTTCAATACTTCATTCTCACCTAGTTAAATACCTTCTACTCCAGACCAATTTTAATAACCATAAAGGTATAAGGGTCGATTTCCAGACTAAGGTGGTTATTAATCGCAGAAAGTTCACTTTCCCGGGGAATTATTTTTTTAGGGTTTTCAAAGGAATTCTCATCAGTAAGCTGATCTGAACTTAAGATCAATGCTGTGGCTGTTCCCTCTAATTGTTGATTCTTAATGTCAATCTCAAGTTGTTGTTTTTTATCCGAAGTGTTCACCAATTTTACAAATATTTCGCCTGAATTCGTATTCTTAACTGAAGAGGCAAAAAGATCATTTTCCCCGGCAACCACTTTTCCGTCAAAAGTAGAAATGGCCAATAGTTCATTTCCACGATGATTTGAGAACAATTTCTGAACATGGTAGTTTGCAGTGCCGTAGGCCTCCAAATTATTGAACCAGATAAGATTTGGCGTCCACTGCCACCCATCCTGATGGGCTAAAAGCGGGGCATAGGAGGTCATGACAACTAAATCGGCATTTCGCTCCAACCCGGTGATGAAAGCAGCTTCTGAGAGTGCACATTCCCAGTTATTTTTGTTTTCCGGGCTGGTAGTTCGGACGCTTTGGGCAGCGTATTCACCGGCAAATATCTTGGCCCCTCCACGAGCATAATCATCGTAGCGGGTGGCGTTATCCCTGAACCATTCCGGGGTATTGTAATAGTGTTCATCAATGATTTCGGCATTTAGCTTTTTCAGTTCAGACGTACCGTACTCAAAAAAATCGCCTTCAGGAAATGGACCACTACTTGAAATAATAACAATATCAGGATACTGCTCCTTTATGGCTTTTTCAAAGATTGCATAGCGCTCAATATATTCCGGCCCCCACTGCTCATTTCCAATACCAATGTATTTCATATTAAAAGGTTCAGGGTGTCCCATACTATTGCGTACCTGACCCCAAGGCGAATCGGCAGGGCCATTTGCGAATTCTATCAGATCCAATGCATCTTGTACATAGGGATCCAAATCAGCGAGTGGAACTAATTCGCCTGTATTGAACTGGCAGGCCATTCCACAGCCCAAAATGGGTAATGGCTCAGCACCTAAATCTTCCGCAAGTTGAAAATACTCAAAAAAACCAAGGCCAAAACTTTGAAAATAATCCGGGGTAGGCCGGTGGCCGAATTCTGTATTCCAGCGATTGATCAACAAGGTTCTGTCCCATAATGGACCCACTGTTTTTTTCCATTGATAGCGTTGGGCCAATGTCCTGCCTTCCACTATGCAACCGCCAGGAAAACGCAAAAAACCTGGCTGCAGGTCGGCAAGGAGTTGCACAATGTCTTCCCTTAATCCATTTTCTCTTCCCTTCCAGGTATTCACGGGGAAAAGAGAAATATTATCCAAATCTATGACCCCG
>NZ_JBATKE010000071.1:0-1806 GCF_049669105.1 Eudoraea sp. | reverse complement strand
CACTTTTTTCACTTTATTGTTGGTTCTTACTCCGATATGCAAGAGGCAGAAATGGCCTTCAACTCAAAAGAGTCGCAATGCGATTTCTGGGCTGAAGGATATGCGAACACAATGGGCTATGCCCGATAACTCATTACTTTCAGAGAGAATTAAACTATGGCAGAAAGCCAATTCGCATTTCGAAACTTCTTGGGCCGAGTGCTAATCAAGCAAGGCACAGGCGAAGCCTTTACGATCGTCGGCTGGGTAGGATCGCATCAGTTTGTCGTGGCTCAGGAAGGCGGGGACGATCTCGAGTATTTCGTTCCGCTCAGAGCGCTCCACCGGTACACAATGCTTCCACGGCCGAAAGTGGATCTTGACGTCACCGATGACGAAATAGCCTGCGCTGAGGATTTGGCGGAGTAGGCCCAAGTATTCGGCAAAAGTTAGGAAAAAACCGGGCGGGGCAGTGGGCAAGTTTGGGTCATGACTTTCCGCTCTTGGGATATTCAATTGTCGTACCATGTGTTCTTAAGGACTGCTTGCATTGGATATACCAGGTACTAAGCTAGAGGCTCTCGGAAGATTGAAATGGCATTCCCAAGATTCAGTCGATGGTCGCGCAGCCCAATAGCCTTGCTGCTCACGCCGGCCGTAGTTTTTCCGGTGGGCGCTGCGGAGACTCTCTTTGACTGTAGGGCCGCCACATCATTTAGCCTCGAGAAAGGTCAGCAACCTTCCGATACACAGTACATCTTCAGTTACGATGCCGCGCAGCGGGAACTAGTAAAACTCCAAGAAGGGGATCGACCGATTGCCATTCACGTCACCTATAGGTGTCGCGACGACGCTGTACAGATCTATTGTGAACGGCACAGCTACGGAACGTATTGGACGACGCAGATTACCAAATCTGATCTCTCATTTATAGAAACGATTGGAGAGTACGCTGGCCAGACAGTGGGGCCGCCAACAAATTCGATGAGAGGATTTTGCAGCAAGAAGCAGGCTGTGGGCGTTGAATCCGAGAAGCGGCGGCAAATGACCGAGGACGAGCTACGAGAAAGGTATGCTGGCTATACGGTTGAACCGAACGCGTCGGACGAGACGAAGACACGGTCTGCTGGCGACCAACTTTGGCAATCAATATTCACGTCGCAGAAAGAGTGTCATACGAACAATCCTAGCCTGGTATGGCAAGCTTGTTGGGAACGATCGTTGCCAGACAAGTGCGGCACCCTCGTCTATCAGGCACGTATTCCAGATGCAACACATATCCAGCGCTGGCAAGCCTGTGCATTATCCTGCGTTGATGCAGGGTTTTGGGACCGAAACTTTGGGGCGTGTTCTCGAGACTATGTTGCTAATTAGTCGTCGGATGTAATCGGAAACCAAAGACCGAGATTCGTCTTCGGACGTACTCGTCCATGAACGCTTGTTACCAAGGACTCTACGATAGACTCTTAGGAGTCAATCTTCATATTCTAGTTGTCGCCCCCGCGTTTAGGAAGACTCGGTCGCTACTCTGAGAGTCTACCGTGATCCGCCCGATGTGATCAGTCTGCTCAAGCCAAAGATTTGCCGTCACTCGGTCAGGCGGCGTGTCTGGGCTACTAGGGGCACCCTCAAGGGCCATCTACACCCCAAAATCTTATCCCATTCCAGTAGGCCGAACGGCGAGCTGTGCTCCTGAATTGGCGCTCATCCCAGGGGAAAGGCAGGGTCAGGAGTTTCCCCTGGTCGATTCCGGCGTAAATGAGCTGATTCTGCCAAAACTTGCCCCCTAAGCTCCCTGGTCCATGCGTGAAACTTGCCGCTCGCGAG
>NZ_JBATKE010000070.1:0-9829 GCF_049669105.1 Eudoraea sp. | reverse complement strand
TTGCTGGCCATTTGTTATGGGGCACAATACCTGGCCCATTTTCATGGAGGAAATGTTGCACCTTCCAATACCCGTGAATACGGCAGGGCAAGGCTTACTTCAATTGACGGAGATGAACCTTTTTTTTACGAAATCAGAGAAGATTCGCAAGTATGGATGAGCCATAGCGACACTATAAAAAAATTACCTGAAAATGCAGTAAGGTTGGCCAGTACAAATGATGTACAAAATGCAGCCTTTAAAATAAAAGGGGAAATAACCTATGGTATTCAATTTCACCCGGAAGTATATCATACCAAACAGGGAAAACTGCTTCTGGAAAACTTTTTAGTGCATATTTCGGGTTTACAGCAAACCTGGACTCCGGATGCCTTTGTGGAAACCACTGTGACTGAATTAAAACAAAAGATAGGAAGTGAAAAAGTTATCCTTGGACTATCGGGAGGCGTAGATTCTACTGTGGCAGCGGTTTTATTGCACAAGGCCATTGGAGATCATCTTCATTGTATTTTTGTAAATAACGGATTGCTTAGGAAAAACGAATTTCAGGAAGTATTGGACCAATATGAGCACATGGGTCTAAATGTGAAAGGTGTAGACGCTTCGGCACGTTTTTTGAATGCTCTTGCAGGAGAAGATGATCCTGAAAAGAAAAGAAAAATTATTGGAGGGGTTTTCATTGATGTTTTTGATGATGAATCGCATAAAATTGATGATGCCAAATGGCTTGCACAGGGCACGATTTATCCCGATGTGATTGAGTCGGTATCTGCAACAGGAGGGCCTTCGGCAACTATTAAGAGTCATCATAATGTAGGGGGATTACCAGATTTTATGAAACTAAAAGTGGTAGAACCTCTGAAAATGTTGTTTAAGGATGAAGTGAGAAGGGTAGGGGCAACTCTGGGAATAGAAGATGAACGTTTGGGGCGCCATCCATTTCCTGGACCTGGATTGGCCATACGAATATTGGGAGATGTTACAGAAGAAAAGGTAAGTATTTTGCAAGAGGTAGATGCTATATTTATTAATGGATTGAAGGAATGGGGGCTTTATAATGAAGTTTGGCAGGCCGGAGCAATGCTTTTACCCGTAAATAGTGTAGGGGTCATGGGCGATGAGCGAACTTATGAAAAATGTGTAGCTTTGCGGGCGGTTGAAAGCACGGACGGCATGACGGCCGATTGGGTGAATTTGCCTTACGAATTTTTGCAAAAGACCTCTAATGAAATAATAAACAAAGTTCCAGGGGTAAATAGAGTGGTTTATGATATTTCGTCAAAACCCCCGGCAACCATAGAATGGGAATAAAACCTACAAGCATGTCAATAAGATTTTTAATTACAACGACTGCAATTCTACTGTTTTCATGCCAGGCCATGGCACAACAGTTTAGTTCTCATGCGGTAAAAGTGGGAGAAACAGTCTATAGTATTGCAAGGCAATACAAGGTGAATCCCGCTGATATCCTTAAGTACAATAAGGAGATAGCGGAGGGTGACGTTCTCAAGCCTAATACGATACTGGTAATCCCTCTGAGCTCTAAAGTATTAAGTGCTAATGATTCAATTGCCTTAAATCTAAAACAGGCAAAGGAAGAACAGGAAAAACCAATTGAGTTTATTGCACATAAGGTTAAGAAAAGGGAAACTATTTTCAGCATTGCTCAAAAGTATAATGTTTCTGAAGAAGAGATCAAACGTTATAATACCCAATTGTACGCCAGCCAATTAAAAAAGGGTATGCGCTTAAAAATCCCAAAATACCTGAAAGTTGAAGTTGAAAAGGACAGTATTAGCCTTGTTGATTTTGAAACTTATTCCGTTCAGCCAAAAGAAACAAGATGGAGTATTGCCAATAAATATGGGATCACCATAGATAGCCTTCTTGCCTTAAATCCGGAATTATCGGATGTGACTAGTTTTCTGGCAGAAGGTCAACAGTTGAAGCTTCCTAAAATTGCAGGCAGCAGCCTGGAGGATCAAAATGTACAACTTTATATTTCCTATACCGTTCCACCCAAAAAGACTTTATATAGCCTCTCACAGGAATATAAAATTAGCTCGCAGGATATTGTAAGACTCAATCCTGAGATCGGTAAACTCGGGGGGTTAAAGGAAGGTATGGTAATTAGGTTGCCGGAAGTGAAAAGTGACGAAAATGAGGTGAATACCGATAATTTCATTTTTTATGAAGTTAAACCTAAACAAACAATATACTCCTTATCAAGGAATTTAGGGTTTGATTATAATGAATTGCTGGAACTGAATCCGGATCTCTCCAGAGGTCTAAAAGCCGGAATGGTATTAAAACTGCCTAAAGAACAAAGGGGAAACTTAGAAGTGAAAAATTCTTTGATTCTGGATAAAATTAACCTTTTGGATAGTATCAATACAATTAATAAACCAAAACTAATTTACTTACTTCCTTTTCGCACAGATAAATTAGATCTTAATGATGTTGAGAGTGCATCTGACGCTATTTCACGAAGTAATGCAATAAGTTATAGCCTTGGTTTGTATAGTGGTGCATTGGTTGCTCTGGATTCCATTTCGGAACTGGGAATTTCTGTGGATGTAAAAACATTTGATACCCAATTAGATCCTGATAAAACAAGACAACTGCTTCAGAGAGAAAATTTAGAAGGTGTTAGTGCCATCGTTGGGCCGTTACAATTAAATTCCTTAAAAGAAGTGGCGATTAAGGCTGCAAATGCTAAAGTACCTGTAATTGCACCTCTGGCGTCTACTAGCGATTTTGAACTCGAAAATGTATTCTTTTCTATTCCGTCCGATCAGATATTACGTGAACGTATGCTCGGTTTTATTAAAGATTCTATCACGGATGAGAATATTATTGTGATTACCGACGCAAAGAATAAGCCGGTTGGCGAACAGATAAAAGAAAAGTTTCCTTTGGCCAAATCTGTTGATCTTCAGGAAGATGAAGAAAATATTTCATTAGATTTGGAAGTCTTTGCAAGTCTTCTTTCGCTTGATACAGAGAACTGGGTATTTGTAGAGACAGATAATTTTAAAGTGGTGTCCAGTGTAAGTTCCATCCTTAATTCTTCTAATTCAGATACCACCAAAGTGCGGATGTTTACTACAAATAAGAATAAGGCATTCGAAAATGATGTAATCTCAGGGGCGCATTTGTCTAACCTTAATTTTACATACCCTTCTGTGTATAAAGAAACTAATAATAACGCCTTTGTGAGAAGATACAGAAGGCGTTTTGGGGCAGATCCAGACCGGTATGCGGTGCGCGGTTTTGACCTTACCTATGACCTTCTTTTGAAATTGGCTTATAAGCTCAATTTGTTTGAGGCCTCAAATATCATTGGGATTACCGAATATTGCGGGAATAAATTTGATTATGACAATGAACCTTCTTCCGGATATTACAATACGGCTTCCTATATAATGAAGTATCAGGATATGCGAATAACCCAGGTTAATCCGGAACCATGACATCAAAAGTTACCTATATAGGAGAATTACGCACTAGTTGTATACACCTGCGCTCAGGAAATGAAATCATTACAGATGCACCTGTGGATAACAACGGCCTTGGACAAGCCTTTTCGCCAACAGATACGGTTGCTACGGCTTTAGCTAGTTGTATGCTTACCATGATGGGTATTAAGGCCAGGGACATGGAGGTTGATCTTAAAAATGCTTTTGCAGAGGTTACCAAGCATATGGCTGCCGATCCAAGAAGAATATCTCAGATAGATATAGAGATGCATCTGCCTGCCATTATTTCTGAGAAGCAAAAAAAGATACTCGAGCATGCTGCGCGAACCTGCCCTGTACTATTAAGTCTTCACGCAGATATTAAAAAGGAAATTGTATTTCATTGGGATCTCTAAGATTCATATTCGGCCTTTTTGTATTTCTATGGTCCGTAATGTCATTTGCACAGGAAGAAGAGACCATTCTTTGGCACCCCAAACAAAGGTTAACCTGGGCAAATTTCAAAGCCGAACCCATAGAGGGATCTAAGATAGCTGCCACCACAGCAAGTGGGTTGAGCTATCAATTTTCTACAACAGAAGAAGATGGAAAATATGAATTGGATTATACGATAAGTACTTATTTTTACCCGGATAGGTCATGGTATCAGCCAAAAATATGTGATGAAGTAATTCTAAGTCATGAGCAGCTACATTTTGATATCTCCGAATTGTTTGGCAGGAAAATGCGTAAAATTATGGATACTACCACATTTACAAAAAATGTGAAAGCTGAAGTAAAGGCCATTTATCGTCAGATAAATAAGGAGCTTGCAGAATTTCAACAGCTTTATGACGAAGAGACCAACTTCTCCCGAAATATTGAGCAGCAGCTATCCTGGAATCAGAAAATAAAAGATGCCCTTCGATATTAAGAATTTGGTTTCGTGTACTCTTTTGAACTATATATCGCAAATGGTCACCCCTTGCTTCAAAGCGGCAATTGGGTCCTCCCAGGTCGGAATAAATTCCTGGGCCACATGGCCTTTAAAGCCGGTTTCTAAAATAGCCTTCATTATGGCCGGATAATACAATTCCTGGGTCTCATCAATTTCATGCCTTCCGGGATTGCCGCCAGTATGATAGTGGCCAAAATAGGGATGGTACTCCTGGATGGTCCGTATAATGTCACCTTCCATAATTTGCATATGGTAAATATCATAAAGTAATTTGAAGTTCTCAGAACCTATTTCCTTGCATAAAGCTACACCCCATTCTGCATGATCGCACATATAATCTTTGTGGTCTACTTTAGAGTTCAAAAGTTCCATCTGAATAACCACGCCGTGTTTTTCTGCCAGTGGCATAATTTGTTTTAACCCATCTGCGCAATTTTTGAGCCCCACTTTATCATTCATACCATTGCGGTTTCCACTAAAACAAATCAGATTGGTGTAGCCCGATTCCGCAACTTTCGGAATTATTTGTAAATAATCTTTTATCAGTTCTTCGTGCAATTCAGGATCGTTCCAACCTTTATCAATACCAAGACCTGCCCCCCAGCACATGGATGCATGAATGCCGTACTTTTTCATTAAAGGCCAATCTTCCGGGCCTGTTAAATCCATTGCTGTAAGACCTAATTCATTAAGGCTCTGAAGAAAATCCTCCATTGGAATCTTGCTATAACACCAACGACATACGCTATGGTTAATATTTCCTTTTAAATTGCCGGTAGTAGTTGATTTTCCTTCCATAGCAACGCCTGCAGTAGAAACTAATCCTACGGTTGCGGCCACGGAAGAACCGATGAATGTTCTTCGTTTCATTTTATATCGTTTATAACGTATTAAAGATAATTTATTTAGATTTAATAATGGAACTATTTCCCGACAGGAAAAAGCTTATTGAACTCGCTCATTATAAAATGCCTTATGGCAAGTATAAAGAGCGGTACCTGCTTGATTTGCCTGAGGCTTATTTAATCTGGTTTCAAAGAAATGGATTTCCTAAAGGTAAGCTTGGGGAACATATGAAGGCCATCCTTGAAGTTAAAATAAATGGTATGGAGGGACTCATTAGAAAAATTAGGGAAGATTTTCCGGTGGATACCCGATAATTTCTAGTTGCATTTTGTACCTTTGAATCCCGTAACATAGATGTGCAATATGCCAGATACTAAATATGTTTTCGTTACGGGAGGTGTTACTTCTTCACTTGGTAAGGGGATCATTGCGGCTTCCCTAGCCAAACTTCTGCAAGCCAGAGGCTATAAAACAACAATACAAAAATTAGATCCTTATATCAATGTAGATCCGGGTACCCTGAATCCATATGAACATGGAGAGTGCTATGTTACAGATGATGGTGCGGAAACCGATTTGGATCTTGGCCACTATGAACGATTTTTAAATGTAAAGACTTCGCAGGCCAATAATGTAACTACAGGAAGGATCTACCAGAGTGTGATTGAAAAAGAGCGCCGCGGAGAGTTTTTAGGCAAAACGGTACAGGTAGTTCCACATATTACAAATGAAATTAAAGAACGTATTCAAATACTTGGAAATAGTGGGGAATACGATATAGTAATTACAGAAATCGGTGGTACCGTAGGGGATATTGAATCTCTTCCCTATATTGAAGCTGTAAGGCAATTACTTTGGGAGCTGGGTGATAATAATGGTATTGTGATACATCTTACTTTGGTGCCATACCTTTCTGCCGCAGGCGAATTAAAAACCAAGCCAACACAGCACTCTGTTAAAACCTTGATGGAGAGTGGAATAAAGGCAGATATTCTGGTGTGCAGAACAGAACATGAACTCTCTGATGACATCAAGCAAAAACTGGCATTGTTCTGTAATGTTAAAAAAGAGGCCGTCATACAATCTATAGATGCGTCTACAATATATGATGTACCGGTGATGATGCAGGATGAAGGTTTAGATACCGTAGCGCTGCAAAAACTTGGCTTACCGGATAATACGGTTCCGGATCTGGATCAATGGAATGAATTCCTGGACAGACATAAACACCCTAAGTCTGAAGTAACCATTGGTTTAATTGGTAAATACGTTGAATTACAGGATTCTTACAAATCCATTCTGGAGTCATTTATTCATGCAGGTGCCATAAATGAGGTGAAAGTAAACATAAGACCTATTCATTCAGAACATATTACAGCCAAAAACTTTGAAGAAAAAATGAAAGGTCTTCAGGGAATTCTTGTGGCACCCGGTTTTGGAGAGCGTGGCATTGAAGGTAAAATCAAAGCTGTGCGCTATGCACGGGAAAATAATATTCCTTTTTTAGGCATATGTCTGGGTATGCAAATGGCGGTTATTGAATTTGCCAGGAATGTAGTAGGTTTAAAAGATGCCAATTCTACTGAAATGGACGGAGGTACAGAGCATCCTGTTATTAGCTTAATGGAAGCTCAAAAATCAGTAACCAATAAGGGTGGGACAATGCGCCTTGGAGCATGGGATTGTGAAATACTGGAAGGTACACTTGTCCATAAAGTTTACCATGGACAAACTTCTATTTCAGAAAGACACCGGCATCGTTATGAATTTAATAATGATTACAAGGAAGAATTGGAGAAAGCAGGTATGCTGGCTTCGGGAATAAACAAAGAAACTGGATTGGTGGAAATAATAGAATTGCCTTCTCATCCCTGGTTTATTGGCGTGCAATATCATCCGGAATATAAAAGTACCGTAGCAAGTCCACATCCTCTTTTTGTAGGCTTTGTTAAAGCCGTATTGCTGCACAAAAGACAACAAACTAATGCCAGTTTGGCATAAACTCCACAATTGGATATATATTTGCAAACCATTTGGGACTATCCGTTAATGGGCAAAAGCCAAATTCATAACGGATGCGTATTTAAATTAAGTTAAATGGAAGAAAAGAAACTGGACATAAATTCCATAATCGGTTTTATATTGATATTTGGTATTCTCATTTTTTGGTTTTACCAAAATCAACCTACACCGGAGGAATTGGAAGCTCAAAAAACAGAACGGGCCAAAGTAGAGTCTCAGGTAATAGAGGAGGAGCCAACAGTTCCACAGGCTGTTTTGCCGGAAACAAAAATTGATCTGCAAGACTCTGTTGCAATTGCTGATTACAAAAATGCCATAGGTGGTTTTGGATTTACTTCGGCTAAGGAAGGCACTACCGTTCTTGAAAATGAAGTCCTCTTTTTGGAAATAAGCAATAAAGGAGGCCAGATAATTGAGGCCAGGATGAAGAAATTTGTCACCTTCGATTCAATACCTGTTTATTTGGTAAAAGACGGAAATGCCTCTTTTGGGATTAATTTTTCAACCAGAGATAATCGGGTAATAGATTCAAAGGATCTGTTTTTTGAACCATCAATGTCCAAAAACGGGGACAACCAGGTTCTTTCAATGAAGGCAAAGGTTGCATCGGATCAGTATTTGGAATTTCGCTACGAGATGAAACCCGATGAATACCTGCTGGATTATACGGTTCGTTCTCAAGGTTTAAGCGGGGTAATAAATGATGCCCAGCCAATAAATCTAAATTGGAAACAGAGAGGAATTAGACATAATAAAAGCATTCAATATGAGAATAGGTATACCAGACTTACCTATAAACATGATGAAGAAAAAATAAGCAAACTTTCTGAGAGTGGTGATGATGAAGAAATTGAGAATGGGGTTACGTGGCTTTCTTACAGGCAGCATTTTTTTAGTTCTATCCTGGCAACCAAGACTCCTTTTGAGTCAGCAGCCTTAAGTTCAAAGAATTTGGTAGAGGAGGAAAGCAAAGAAGCAAAAACTACCAAGGAATTCGCTACGGTGGCACCTTTGAAAATGCAAGGTGGTGAACTTTCTTATAATATGAATTGGTATTACGGACCAACGGATATTAAAGTGCTATCTGAATATAAGGAATTGGGTCTGGCGGATTCTATTCCATACGGTTGGGGAATATTTGGTTGGATAAACAGATATGTGTTTACTCCATTTTATGGATTTTTGAGTTCTTTTTTACCCTTTGGTATTGCTATTGTTGTGATGACTATTCTGGTAAGATTACTGATGTCTCCTGTTACTTATAAGTCCTATTTGTCTCAGGCCAAAATGAAGGTTCTCAAACCTGAAATTACGGAGCTCACAGAAAAATATAAGGATAATGCGATGAAGAAGCAGCAGGAAACCATGAAGCTTTACAATAAGGCTGGGGTGAGTCCTATGAGTGGTTGTGTACCGGCCTTGTTGCAGTTGCCTATTTTCTATGCGCTATTTATGTTTTTCCCTACATCTTTTGCATTGCGACAGAAAGCTTTTCTATGGGCAAGTGATTTATCTTCCTATGACACAATAGCGGAGTTACCTTTTACTATTCCTTTTTATGGAGACCATGTGAGTTTATTTCCGATATTGGCATCAGTGGCTATTTTCTTTTATATGATGATGACCACAGGGCAGAATATGCAAACGCAACCGGGTATGCCAAATATGAAATTTATCATGTACCTGTCTCCCTTGATGATGCTTTTCTTTTTTAACAATTATGCAAGTGGTTTGAGTTTGTATTATTTTGTATCAAACCTTATTACCATTTTTATCATGTTAGCCATAAAGAAATTTATTCTGGATGAGGATAAAATACATGCGCAGATACAGGAGAATAAAAAGAAACCAAAAAAAGAAAATAAGTTTCAGCGTAAAATGAGGGAGATGATGGATCAGGCAGAGCAACAGAAAAAGAATAAGTAAATTATAAGCTTATCATAAAAGAAAAAAGCCCTGACACTTGTGTCGGGGCTTCTAGCTTTAAGTAGGTTTAGTTTGATAAGATTTGGGATTTCAAAGATGCACCATAGTTATACTAAAAAAAAAGAATAGTTGTAAAGGGTCATTTTTTGTATGCTAACAGTTTCAAATTTGATGTCTCCAATTTCTAAGCAGAATCCTTGACTTTTTTCCTACAAAAAAACTCCCCTGAACCATTAGGGGAGTCTTAATCAATAAGTAAAACAATCTATCAACCAACTAACAAACAATTTTCTTTAGTGACTTGGAGGATTTAAAATATTAATCACCTCCTGTGGTAAAAGCACTTTGTCAATAACATGGACTATGCCATTGCTTGCAATATTATCGGCTGCTATCACATTGGCATCCGTTCCTGATTTATCTCTTATGTCTACACCATGATTAATAATGGCAAATAAAGATTCTCCCTGTGCAGTGGGTAATTCCTGATGATTGTAGAGCTCGCCTGAAGCTACTGCAGCTCCTGCCACAACATGATAGGTAAGTACTTTTGTAAGTAATGCTTTTTCTTCTTCGGTGTCAAAGTCTGCAAGGCTGTGATAATCATCACCTAATGCAT